>NZ_LZKD01000010.1:0-70771 GCF_001668695.1 Mycobacterium sp. E2497 | reverse complement strand
GGCGTCGACGTCGTCCAGGGTCCCGGGGAAGGTGATGATGCCGATTCGCGCCGTCACCGGGCCTCCCGGCTGATCGTCCAGTCTTCGATCACGGTGTTGGCCAACAACGTTTCCGCGATCTCGGCAAGCGCCGAGTCGTCGACCGTGTCGTCCACCTCCAGCTCGAATCGCTTGCCCTGCCTGACATCTGAGATCCCGGGATGACCCAGCCGGCCGAGCGCGCCGACAATCGCCTGACCCTGCGGGTCGAGAATCTCCGCTTTGGGCATCACATGAACGACTACCCGGCCCACCGGCGCTCCTCCTCAGGTCTGTTTCGGCGCCAACTCTACCGGCGAAGGAGCAGCTCGACCGCTACGGGCACGAGGCAATGTAGGCCTCACACAGGGGAGCGGTCATGGCGTTCAGCACCGGGTCGTCGGGCATCGACGGCCACGGGACCTGCGGCGGGCCCGACGACCAGAGGGTGAGCTCGCTGATCGTGCTGCTGGCCGGGTGGGCGACCAGGTAGGTGTGCATGACCGCCGGTCCGCTGATCACCGCGGCCATCCGGGTGGTTTCGTCGCTGGTGATCGACGGTGATTGCGCCGGCACCCGCTGCTGACAGGAGCGCAGCGCGGCAACGGCGTTGCTGAACACCGACGCTGCGATAGCGCCACCGTTGGCCGTGTCGCCGCGCCAGTGCAGGACCTGAGCCTGCAGCTGCCACTGCCCGTCCGGGTGGGTCACTGTGGCGCGTGCCGCGACCGCCGAGTCGCGCGGGTCCCGGGGTATCGGGGGCGTGGCACACAGCTCCTCGAACCGGAAGCGGGGGCCGGGCGTCGCGCCGGTCACCTGCGCCGCCAGCCCCGCCAGGGCGGGCCAGCCGTAGACCGGGTCCAGCGGTACGGCGCGGCGCTGGATCCACGCGGAATCGGGAATCTGGTCGCATACGGGCGGGCACGCCTGCGGCTCGGCATGTGCGGGCACTACGACGATGAAGGCCACCGCGAGGCCACCGACCACGATCATGGTCGCCAGGATCACCCGCATCGGCATCACCCCCGTCAGAGCACAATCGTAATCATGCAACTGACACATTTCGGCCATTCCTGTCTACTCGCGGAATTCGACCACACCCGCGTGCTCTTCGACCCTGGAACCTTTGCGCACGGATTTGAGGGCATAACGGGGTTATCGGCCATTCTGATCACCCACCAGCACCCCGACCACGTCGACGTCACCCGCCTGCCCGCGCTGCTGGAGGGCAACCCGGACGCCGCGTTGTACGCCGATCCGCAGACCACGGCTCAGCTGGGCGCGCCGTGCCAGGCGGTGCACGTCGGCGACGAGCTACGGATCGGCGAGCTGACGGTGCGTGCTGTCGGCGGCAAACATGCCGTCATCCACCCGGAAATCCCTGTGATAGAAAACATTTCGTTCCTTGTCGGCGATGGTGATCACCGCGCCCGGCTGATGCACCCCGGTGACGCGCTGTTCGTGCCCGACGAGCCGGTAGACGTGTTGGCGACGCCCGCGGCCGCCCCATGGATGAAGATCTCCGAAGCCGTCGACTACCTGCGCGCGGTGGCACCGGCGCGTGCCGTACCCATTCATCAAGGCATCATCGCCCCGGACGCGCGGGGCATCTACTACGGCCGGCTGACCGAGATGACCACGACCGACTTCCAGGTATTGCCCGAGGAGGACGCGGTCGCCTTGTAGGGCGCCCAGTCAGGCTAGGCGATGTCGTCGGCGACGCCGCGGCCTGCGGCGCGCCCCGAGAAGATGCAACCACCCAGGAACGTGCCTTCCAGCGCGCGATAACCGTGCACGCCACCCCCACCGAACCCGGCCACCTCCCCAGCGGCGTACAGCCCGTTCAGAGGTGTGCCGTCGGCTTTCAGCACGCGGGCCGCGAGATCGGTTTCTATGCCGCCCAACGTCTTTCGCGTCAGGATGTGCAGCTTGACCGCGATCATCGGCCCGGCCTTCGGATCGGTCAGCCGGTGCGGGGCCACCACCCGGCCCAGCCGGTCGCCCAGGTAGCCGCGCGCGGCGCGGATCGCGGTGATCTGGCCGTCCTTGCTGAACTTGTTGGCAACCTCGCGGTCGCGGGCGGTCACCTCGGCCTCCACCGTGGCGTAGTCCAGCGGCGCGACGCCGGGTAGCTTGTTCATCGCGGTCACCAACTCCCGCAACGTGTATGCGCTGACGAAGTCGACTCCCCGGTCGACGAATGCCTGTACCGGTCCGGGCGGCCCGGATCGCGCCCGGTTTCGAACTAGCTCGAGCAGACTCTGCCCGGTCAGATCGGGATTCTGCTCCTGCCCCGAGAGTGCGAATTCCTTCTCGATGATCTTGGCGTTCAACACAAACCAGGTGTAGTCATACCCGGACTTGGTGATGTATTCCAGCGTCCCCAAAGTGTCGAAACCGGGGTAAAGCGGCACCGGCAACCGCTTGCCGGCCGCGTCGAGCCACAGCGACGACGGCCCCGGAATGATGCGGATCCCGTGCAGCGGCCAGATCGGGTCGTAGTTGGTGATGCCCTCGGTGTAATGCCACATCCGGTCGGGGTTGATCACCCGCGCACCGGCCCGCTGGGAGATGCCGATCATCCGGCCGTCCACGTGAGCCGGCACCCCGCTGAGCAACTGCTCGGGTATCCGGCCCATCCGCTTCGGCCAGTTCTTGCGCACCAGCTCGTGGTTGCCCCCGATACCGCCGCTGGTGACGATCACCGCTGCCGCCCGGAACTCGAATTGCCCCACCGGCGTTCGTGACGACGCCACGCCCCGCGGTGCGGCCGAGGGCTCCAGCACCGTGCCCCGAACGCCGGTCACCGCACCGCCTTCGACGATCAACTCGTCGACCTGGTGGCGGTGCGCGAAGCGCACGGTCGAGCGGTCCCGAAGCTGGCGGGCGAAGGTCTCAACCAGGGCGGGCCCGGTGCCCCAGGTGATGTGGAAGCGGGGCACCGAATTGCCGTGCCCCTGCGCGTCATACCCGCCACGTTCGGCCCAGCCCACCAGCGGAAAAATCTTGAGGCCGCGGTCACGCAGCCACCGGCGTTTCTCGCCCGCCGCGAAATCGACATAGGCGTGCGCCCATTGGCGTGGCCAGTAGTCTTCCGGGCGGTCGAACGCCGCCGTGCCGAGCCAGTCCTGCAGGGCGAGTTCGTGGCTGTCGCGAATCCCCAGCCGGCGCTGCTCGGGGCTATCGACAAAGAACAGGCCGCCGAAGGACCAGAAGGCCTGCCCGCCGAGGTTGGCGCTGCTCTCCTGGTCGACGATCACCACCCGCAGGCCCCGGTCCACCAACTCGCACGCGGCCACCAACCCTGCGAGGCCGGCCCCGACGATGATGGCGTCGGCACCGAACGCCGCGGCCGAAGAGTCGCTCATGTCGGACCAGGGTAGCGCCCGAGCCGGGCGGGTCGAGGCGACGCTCGGTCAGGCCGCGTCGAGGATCGCCTTGTCGCGCCGCCAGCGGTAGACCGTCGGTTCGCAGCCGTGCATCAACGACAGGTCGACGGCGTCCACCATCGCCTGCAGCGGACCCGGCTTACGGAGATGACGAGCGGCGACGGCCACCCGTACCACGCCGCCGCGGCGGGCGATCCGCTCGGCGGACAGCACCACCATCCGGCACCACCACGGTTCGGTGAGAAAGCCTTCGCCGATGCCCAGCACGCGGGAGCGCACGGTGGCGTGCCGGACCAGGTCGGTGATGCCGTGCAGGTCCGCGAGCATCCGAAAACCGTTGTCGGGCAATGCCTTGACGACGCCCGGAGACACCACCCAGCCAGGCGCGGCAAAAAGCCGGGTGCGCAAGCCGAGATGCTCGAGCACCCGGTCGGCGGCCATCAGCCGCAGGTTGGCCTCGTGGGCCCGAAGAATGGCGAACTCACCGCGGCGCTTTTTCGTGGCCGCGTCGTCATAGCCGTGCAGCACGATGGCGTCGCCGCCGGAACGCCGGGTGGTCAGCCATTCGACCGTGCTGGGGTCGCGGTCGAGTCGGTAGTCACCACTGAGGCGGGGTGCCACCAATAGCGACACCGGCACGTTGCGGGCATCCATTTGCGCGCAGAACGCCTCCACGTCGGGCAGGGTACGTTCCCCGATCCCCGAGACCGAGACGATCAATTTTCCAGCCACACCCGCAGTTTGACGATCTCAGGTGTCGGAATGGTGAAGGACACGCAGACGCCAGGCGTATATCGAAACCACGCTTCCGCAGGTCCCGCCCATGCGCGGCTCGCGGCAGTGGGCTTGCGGGCGACGCCGGGGCCGATCGGTTCGATATGCTAAGCAACGCCATGGATCAGGCCCCGTACGCAGCGGCCGACACCCCGCTACCCTACGATCCCGCCCCGCAGCCGGGCGCGGGTGAGCGGGACTACCCGGACAAACTGGACGCCGGCCTGTTGCGGATTTCCGCCGTCTGCATCCTGGCGACCGTGATGGCGATCGTGGACGTCACCGTCGTCAGCGTCGCGCAGCGCACCTTCATCGACCAATTCACGTCCTCACAGGCCGTCGTCGCCTGGACGATGACCGGCTACACGCTGGCGTTGGCGACCGTGATACCGATCACCGGGTGGGCGGCCGACCGGTTCGGCACCAAGCGACTTTTCATCGGCTCCGTGCTCGCCTTCACGCTGGGCTCCGTACTGTGCGCGGTGGCCGCAAACATCTTGCAGCTCATCGTCTTTCGAGTGGCTCAAGGCGCCGGCGGCGGCATGCTGCTGCCCCTGAGCTTCATGATCTTGACAAGGGAAGCGGGGCCACGACGGCTCGGACGCTTGATGTCGATCCTGAGCATCCCGATGCTGCTCGCCCCGATCGGTGGCCCGATCCTGGGCGGCTGGCTCATCGACACCTCCAGTTGGCGATGGATCTTCCTGATCAACCTGCCGATCGGGCTCCTCACCATGGCGCTCGCGGCGATCATCTTTCCCAGGGACCACGCGGCGCGGTCGGAGACCTTCGACCTCGTCGGCGTGCTGCTGCTCTCGCCGGGCCTGGCCACGTTTCTGTTCGCGGTCTCATCGATCCCGCGCTGCGGCACCGTCGCCGACCGCCACGTGGTGATACCGGCGGCCATCGGCCTGACGCTGATCGCGGCGTTCGTCGCGCATGCCTGGCGCCGCGCCGATCACCCGCTGATCGATCTGCGGCTGTTTCGCAACCCGGTACTCACCCATGCCAACGTGACGATGCTGGTATTCGCCACCGCCTTCTTCGGTGCCGGCCTACTGCTGCCCAGCTACTTCCAGCAGGTGCTGCACCAAACCCCCTTGCAGGCGGGTTTGCGCATGATCCCTCAGGGGCTGGGCGCCATGCTGACCATGCGGCTGACCGGGCCGTTGGTGGACCGGCAGGGGCCCGGCAAGATCCTGCTGATCGGCATCGCGGTGATCACCGCCGGGCTGGGCACCTTCGCCTTCGGCGTCGCCCGGCAGGCCGACTACCTGCCCACTTTGCTGATCGGCCTGACGATCATGGGCCTCGGCATGGGATGCACCATGATGCCGCTGTCCGTCGCGTCTGTGCAGGCGCTGGCCCCGCATCAGATCGCCCGGGGCACGACGCTCATGAGCGTCAGCCACCAGGTCGGCGGGTCGATGGGCACCGCGCTGATGTCGATGATCCTGACCAACCAGTTCAACCGAAGTGAAAATATCGTCGCCGCGAACAAGCTCGCAGCGTTGCGGCAGCAAGCAGCCGTCACCGGGATCCCGGTCGACCAGTCCGCGATACCGCGGCAGGCGCTGAGCACCGGTTTTTGGACCAACGTGGTGCACGACCTGTCCCACGCCTATACGGCGGTGTTTGTGATCGCGGTGGTTTTGGTGGTGTCGACGATCATTCCGGCGTCGTTTCTGCCGAAAAAGCCGGCGAGCCAAACAGTGGGTGAATAGCCCCGTCAGCACGGCAGCGTCAAGGCGTTCCAGTACCGGATCTGGACGGACGGCCGTTTAGCGCGCGACCACCGGTCACCGGCCTGGCCAGCGAGAAAAAGGCGCCGGTGTAATCAAACGGCTAAAAGGTTCCGCGGACGGGTATGGGACTCGATATGCTCGGCAGCACGATGCAGAAGGCCTATTCCGCCCCTTCCGATGCCGCGGGCCACCCCGGTTCAACCGCGCGAGCGGACACGGACAGACGCGAGTCTCCCGACAAACTGGACGCTGCGCTGCTCCGCATCGCCGGGGTGTGCGGGCTGGCCTGCATCATGGCGATCCTCGACAACACCGTCGTGCTCGTCGCGCAGCCCACGTTCCTCGCGCAATTCGGCTCCACCCAGGCCATCGTCTCCTGGACAATCGCCGGCTACATGCTCGCTTTTGCGACGGTGATCCCGGTAACTGGTTGGGCAGCCGACCGCTTCGGCACCAAACGGCTGTTCATGGGTTCGGTCTTGCTGTTCACGCTGGGCTCGCTCCTGTGCGCGTTGGCACCAAATATTCTGACCCTCATCATCTTTCGCGTGGTCCAAGGTATCGGCGGCGGCATGCTGTTACCGCTGAGCTTTGTGATCTTGACGCGCGAGGCCGGACCGAAGCGCGTCGGTCGGCTGATGGCGATCGGTGGCCTTCCGATTCTGCTCGGCCCCATCGGTGGCCCAATTCTGGGCGGCTGGCTGATCGATACGTACGGCTGGAAATGGATCTTTTTGGTGAACCTGCCGGTCGGGCTCGTCGCGTTCACTCTCGCGGCGATCATGTTCGCCAAAGACCGCTCGTCCCCGTCGGAGGCCTTCGACTTCGTCGGGGTGCTGCTGCTGTCGCCCGGCGTGGCCGCGTTCCTGATCGGCGTGTCGTCCATCCCGGGCCGCGGCACTGTGGCCGACCGCTACGTGTTGATACCGGCGCTCCTCGGGCTGGGCTTGATCGTCGCGTTCGTCTGGCATGCCTGGTATCGCGCGGATCATCCGCTGATCGACCTGAGGCTTTTCCGAAACCGGGTGGTCACAGAGGTCAATGTGACGTTGCTGGTGTTCGCCGTCGCCTTCGTGGGCGCCGGGCTGCTGGTCCCGAGCTATTTCCAGGTGGTGCTCCACGAGACCCCGATGCAGGCCGGGCTGCACATGGTGCCGGTAGGGGTCGGCGCCCTGGTGACCATGCCGCTCGGCGGGGCCTACGTGGACCGACGGGGGCCGGGCAAGATCGTCGTGGTCGGCCTCGCGCTGATGGCCGCGGGCCTCGGCATATTCACCTTCGGAGTGGCCAGGCAGGCCGCCTACCAACCGACGCTGCTAGCCGGGTTGACGGTCATGGGCCTGGGCATCGGCTTCACCACGACGCCGCTCAATGCGGTGCTCATGCAATCCCTGGCGCCGCAGCAGATCGCCCGCGGGACGACGCTGATGAGCGTCAACCAACAGATAGGTGGCTCGATCGGAGCCGCCCTGATGGCGGTGATCTTGACCAATCAGTTCAACCACAACGCGTACATCGCCAGCGCCAACAAGTTGGCGGAGCTGCAAGGTGAGGCCGCCAGGCGCGGGCAGCCGGTCGATCCGTCCGCCATTCCACGGCTAACGACCAGCCCGGATTTCGCGAGCAACCTCATGAACAGCCTCTCCCACGCGTACACGGTGGTCTACGTGCTGGCTGTCGTGCTGGTCGCGTTGACGATGATCCCGGCGTGGTTCTTGCCGAAGAAGGTGCCGGCCCACGTGGCCGGCGAGTGAGCCCGCAATCGCCGTGTCAGCCGCCGTCGCGGTGACCGGAGGCGACGGCTAGCAGCCAGGCGTACTGGAATGCGGTTTCCTGCCACGCCTTGTAGCGACCACTGACTCCGCCGTGCCCGGCGTTCATCTGGGTCTTCAGCAGGACCGGACTGCCGTTGCCGTTGGCGTGCCGCAACGCCGCCACCCACTTGGCGGGCTCGACGTAGTAGACCCTGGTGTCGTTCAGCGAAGTCATCGCCAGAATGGCCGGATATCGCTTGGTCTCGACATTCTCATAAGGCGAATAGGACTTCATGTAGACGTAGACGTCCTTGTCCTGCAACGGGTTTCCCCATTCGTCCCATTCGGTGACGGTCAGCGGCAACGAGGGATCCAGGATGGTGGTCAGCGGGTCGACGAATGGGACCTGCGCGAGGATCCCGGCGAACAGATCCGGCGCCAGGTTGGCGACCGCCCCCATCAGCAGGCCGCCCGCGCTGCCGCCCAACGCCACCAGTTGCCGGGGCCTCGTGACCCCCGTGTCGACCAAGTGCCTTGCCACCGCGACGAAGTCGGTGAAGGTGTTCTTCTTCTCCAGCAGCTTGCCGTGTTCGTACCACGGCCGACCCATCTCACCGCCACCGCGGACATGGGCGATGGCGAACACCATGCCGCGGTCCAGCAGCGACAACCGTGCGATGGAAAAGCTGGGATCGATGCACATCTCGTAGGCGCCGTATCCGTAAAGCAGGGCCGGCGCCGGAGATTCGATGCCGGCGCGGTGCACGATGGACACCGGGATTCGGGCGCCGTCGTCGGCAAGCGCCCAGTCCCGCCGCTCCACGTAGTCGGCGATGCGGTAACCACCGAGCACGGGTTGCTCGCGCAGCAAGGTACGTTCGCCGGTGGCGAAGTCGACGTCGTACACCCGCGCCGGAACGACCAACGACCCCGCCCTGATCCGCAGCTTGGGCGCATCCCAGCTCGGGTTGCCGGCCGTACCGGCCGACATCAACTCGGAGTCGAACGCGATCTCCTCGGGTTCACCGAATCGGCCCTCGGGTTCGATGTCCCATACCTGCAGCCGCGGCAGCGCCTCTCGCCGGTAGCTGACCACCAGATGGCCGGCGAAGGCATCCACCCCGTCGAGCCGCACATCGTCGCGGTGGCCGATCAGCGTTCGCTGCCGGGTCGGGTCGTCGACCGGCGCCTCGGCCAGCATGAAGTTCACCGCGCCCTGGTTGTGCAGGATCAGGAACCTGTCCTGCCCGCCGACCACCGCGTGCTCGACCGAGTACTCGACGCCCTCGCGCCGTGGCAGCACCACGGTGAACCGGGCATGCGGATCGGCGGCATCGGCATACCGGTACTCGGAGGTGATGGACGAGCCCGATGCGATGAAGATGTAGGCCTCGCTGCGGGTCAGCCCCACGCCAAGCCAAAACCGTTCGTCGGCCTCGTGATACACCAGCTCCGCCGGCTCACCGGAGCCAACGCGGTAGCGCCAGACCTTGTCGGGGCGGTGGGCAGCATCCAGGGTCAGGTAGTAGACGGTGCGGTTGTCGGCCGCCCATGTCGCTCCCGCCCCGATGTCGGGGATCTCGTCGCGATACAGCTCGCCGGTGCGCAGGTCCTTGAACCGCAGCGTGTAGCGTTCGTCGCCGACGACGTCGACCGAATACGCCAGCAGGTTCCCATCGAGGCTGACGGTGGCGGCACCGAGTGCGAAGAACTCATGGCCGTGCGCCTCGGCGTTGGAGTCGAGCAGGACCTGCTCGCCGGGAATCTCGGTGTCCTCCTCGAAGGCCGGCGGATCCCAGTCATCGGGACCGGCTATCGGGCAACGGCATTGGACCCGGTACTGCTTTCCTTCGAAAGTGCGAGCGTAATACCACCAGTCGCCCTGCCGCGTCGGCACCGACAGGTCGGTCTCCTTGGTACGCGCCTTGATCTCATCGAAGATCTTCTGCCGCAACGGCTCGAGATCGGCCGTCATCTGGTCGACGTAGCCGTTTTCCGCCTCGAGGTAGGCGATGACTTCGGGGTCGGACTTGTCACGCAGCCATTCGTAGGGGTCGACGAAGACGTCGCCGTGATGCTCGCGTCTGGTGTCGTGCCGCTTGGCGACGGGTGGCACTGGAAGCACTTCCCGCCCGCGGGGCGCTGCATCGGCGCGCGCTTCCGTCATGCGCCGATCCAGTCACCGAAGCTCAGGCCGGAAATGCGTTCGTAGGCATCGATATAACGGTCCCGCGTGACGTCGATGATGTGCTCGGGCAGCGGCGGTGGCGGCTGCGAGCCGTGGCGATCCCAGCCGGACTCGGGGCTGGTGAGCCAGTTACGGACGAACTGTTTATCGAAACTCGTCTGCACCACCCCCACCCGGTAATCCTCGGCCGGCCAGTATCGCGACGAGTCGGGCGTGAAGATCTCGTCGGCCAGCAGCAGGTTGCCATCGCGGTCGGTGCCGAACTCAAACTTGGTGTCGGCGATGATGATTCCCTTCGTCAGGGCGTGGTCTGCGGCCTGAACGTAGGTCTGCAGCGTGCGGTCGCGCAGCTGGTTGGCACGCACCGCACCCACCAACTCGATCACCGTGTCGAACGAGATGTTCTCGTCGTGATCCCCCAGCGCGGCCTTGGTGGCCGGAGTGAACAGCGGTTCGGCGAACTTACTCGCCTCGACCAGGCCGGGCGGCAGGGCGATGCCGCAGACCTTCCCGGTCGCCTGGTAATCCAGCAATCCCGACCCGGTGAGATAACCGCGCGCGACGCACTCCACCGGGAGCATGTCCAGCCGCCGCACCACCAGCCCACGGCCGAGGACCTCGTCCGGGATGCGTGGGTCGTCCGGCGGACCGGCCAGATGGTTGGGCGCGTCGACCAGACCGAAGAAGAAGACGCTCATCGCGGTCAGGATGCGGCCCTTGTCCGGGATCGTGCTGTCGAGGACGTAGTCGTACGCCGAGATCCGGTCGGTCGCGACCAGCAGCAGGTGTTCGTCGTCGACACGATAGATCTCGCGTACCTTGCCGCTGGCCAGGTGCTGGTAGTCGGACAGTGCAGGTCGCATCGGGTCAGCCTATCCGGCACCTCAGAAGGGCACATCCGTCGGGAGCTGTGCTGGGATCGGGAGTATGACACCGCGGTTGCTGCCCTACTCCACCCGGCCCGGCCGACTGATGGCCCAGCTGCTGAGCGATTTCGCCGTCATCATGTGGACGGCGCTCTGGCTACTGGTCGGGCTGGCCGTCTATGACGCCGTGTCCACGATCGCCGAGGCCGGCCGGCAGGTCGAGAGCGGGGCGCACGGCCTCGCCGGCAATCTGGCGTCGGCCGGTCACGACACCCAGCACATCCCCCTGGTGGGCGACGCGATCAGCAAGCCGCTGAACTCCGCGAGCCAGGCGGCCCTGGATCTTGCCGGCGCCGGTCACGACCTGGACTCCACCGCGAGCTGGCTGGCGATCCTGCTCGCGATGGCCGTCGTCGCGGTCCCGATCCTGGTGGCGGACGTGCCGTGGCTCTTGCTGCGGCTGCGGTTCTTTCGACGCAAGCTGACGGTGAGCGCCCTGGCAGCGACCCCGGCCGGTGAGCAACTGCTGGCCCTGCGGGCCCTGACGAACCGGGCGCCGCGGCAGCTCGCCGCCATCAGCGTGGATCCGGTCGGCGGGTGGCGCCGGGAAGATCCGCTCACCATCCGGGCCCTGGCGGCGCTCGAACTACGGGCGGCCGGCATCTCGATCCGCCGCGCTTAGCAGCGCGCGACCGAAGAGCAGCAGCCCCGCGACGAGGACAATGAGCCACGCCGCCAACGCATCCCAGAAGAACACCAGCGAAACCGTCAGCAGGGATGGGTGGCCGGTCTCGGCCGCCATGGCGTAACTGGCCGCGGAATACATACCAAGCGGAAAGACGAAAGCCCACCACACGCCGGCGAACCGCAGCATATTGGGACGGCGGCTGATCCGGTGCAGGCCGAAGTAGATCAGCGGCGGTATCCACAAGGTGGCCGCCAACCACGTCACGACGGTGACCGTGCGGACCGGCCCGGCCAGCCAGGCCGGAGCCAGGGGATGAATGCTGTCACCGGCCAGCGTCGCAATCGCCATGCCGCCCATCAGGATCCAGCTGTCCGGCTCGAATCCGTCCCGGTCCTGCCTTTCGCTGACCACCCGCCAGAGGATCAGCCAGGTCATCAGCGCGTAGATGAGGATGGCGATCACCCACACGGCCACGGCAACGGCCACCCACCAGCGATGTCCGGTGTGGTACGCCGCCCGGGCGATCACGATCGCCAGCCCAGAGGTTCCGACGCTGCCCAGTTCCCACGCCCCATGGGCATGGTCGCGCAGCGTCGCCCATCGGCGCGTCAACATGCTCCGCGAACTGAGCGCGATCAGCGCCAGCCACGAGCACAGCCCAACCGCGCCGAGCGTCCGCAGCACCCACACGTTGGACTGCAGCCGGGTGTCGATGACCGCGCAGGCGGCGACGAAGGTGAACAACCGAAGGGTGACATCCGGGTCCGTCGCGTCCCAGCGCGAGGTGCGACGCCTGCCAAGCACCGTTGCGAGAACCAGGAGCGTCAGGACGGCCAGGCCGGCGGTCGCGACGACGCCCAGCGTGTCACTGATCCGGCCATAGCCGTGGTCGCGCGCGGCGATCGACAGGATGCCGGTTGCCATCACGGCGGCGAAGACGTCCGGTGTCGGCTCGACATCGGCGGGTCCGATCCTCACCGCTCCTCGGAGAGTTCCACCACCAGGTGCCGGATGCCGGTATGCCGATTGCTGCGAGCCCATTCCACCGGCCGCACCACCCGTACCGCCCCGAACCGTGAAAACAGCTCCTCGTAGAGCACCCGCAGTTCGAGACGGGCCAGGTTGGCGCCCAGGCAATAGTGGACACCCTGCCCGAATCCCAAGTGCGGGTTCGGCTTTCGGGTGATGTCGAATTCGTCGGCGCGCTCGAATACGTCGGCGTCGCGATTCGCCGAACCCTCCCAGATCTGAACCTTCTGCCCCGCCAGGATCGGCTGTCCGCCGATCGTGACGTCGCGGGTGGCGGTGCGGCGCTTGGACGGTGACGGCGACGTCCACCGCACGATCTCCTCGACGGCGGTCGGCAGCGTGTCGAGATCCCCACGCAGCGCCCGCAGTTGCTCCGGATGGTCGGCCAGCGCCAGCAGCCCGCCGGCGACCGCGTTGCGCGTCGTCTCGGCGCCGGCGCTGAAGAGCAGGCTGAAGAACAGGTACAGCTCGAGATCCGATAGCGATGGCGCATCCGCATCGTCGACCATCGCGTTCGCGACGACCGACAGCATGTCCTCGGTCGGCTCCGCCCGCTTCGATGCGATCAGCTGCCGGCCATAGTCGTACATCCGCGACCCGGCCTCTTCTACCGACAGCTGAGAAAGCGAGGCCTTGCGCGAACCGCCGAAGTCGAACTGCGGCTCGATGGCCTCGAACAGCCAATGCCGTTCGGACTCGGGCACTCCCAGCAGGATGCAGATCATCTGCATCGGCAGCTCTGCGGCGATGTCAACCAGGAAGTCGAACGGTTCGCCGGGCACCACGGCATCGAGCAGCCGGCGCGCCCGTGCCCGCAGATCGTCTTCGACCAGCCGGATCATCCGCGGCGTCAGCCCCGAGCTGACAAGTCGCCGGATCTGCGAGTGACGCGGGTCATCCATCATGTTCAGTACCTGGCCGGCGATGGCCAGGTCCTGCAGCAGCGTGCCTCCGTATGGCCGCCCGCCGCCGGTGACCGACGAGTATGTCGCCGGATCCTTCAGCACCTCGAGCGTTTCCCCATACGTGGCGACCGACCAGAAGCCCTCGCCGTCGGGGGTGTTGTCGGTCGGCTCGTGCCAGTACACGGGCGCTTCGCGCCGGTGGATGGCGAACAGCTCGTGGGGAAAACCGTTGGCGAAGTTGTCGAGATCGGTGAAGTCGATCCCCGCGAGCGCCCCGGCGAGAGTCACAGGATCGCGCCCGGCGCGTACTTGGCGGCGTCCGGATAGCGGCTCACCAATGCGTCGATCATCGCCGCCACCTCGTCCACCTGGTCACCGGCCGCACCGACGAACGCCTCCTTGTCGGCGAGCGCGGCATCGAGCGCGGACCGGTCCAGCGGCAGCCGCTCGTCGGCGGCCAACCGATCCAGCAGGTCGGGTTCCGCGCCGCGCTCGCGCATGGCCAGGGCCGTGGCGACAGCGTGTTCGCGGATCACGTGGTGCGCGGCCTCGCGGCCCATTCCGGCCCGGACCGCGGCGATCAGCACCTTGGTGGTGGCCAGGAACGGCAGGTAGCGATCCAGCTCGCGGGCGATCACCGCGGGGTAGGCGCCGAATTCGTCGAGCACCGTCAGGAACGTCTCGATTTGCCCGTCGATGGCGAAGAAGCTGTCAGGCAACGCAACCCGGCGCACCACCGAACAGAACACGTCACCCTCGTTCCACTGCGCGCCCGCCAGCTCGGCGGCCATCGAGGCGTAACCGCGCAGCACCACCTGCAACCCGTTGACCCGTTCGCAGCTGCGGGTGTTCATCTTGTGCGGCATCGCCGACGAGCCGACCTGGCCGGGGGCGAATCCCTCGGTGACGAGCTCGTGCCCGGCCATCAGCCGGATGGTGTGGGCCAGCGACGACGGGCCCGCACCCAGCTGCACCAGAGCGGACAGCACGTCGTGGTCGAGCGAACGGGGGTAGACCTGCCCGACGCTGGTCAAAACGGTTGCGAAGCCGAGGAATTCGGCCACGCGTCGCTCGAGTTCGGTCAGCTTGGCCGGGTTCGCGTCCAGCAGGTCCAGCATGTCCTGGGCCGTGCCCATCGGGCCCTTGATCCCGCGCAGGGGGTAGCGGTCGATCAACTCGCGCAGCCGGGTCAGCGCGATCAGCGTCTCCTGCGCGGCGGACGCGAACCGCTTGCCCAACGTGGTGGCCTGCGCGGCGACGTTGTGGCTGCGCCCGGCCATCACCAGGTCGCGGTATTCCACCGCGCGCTCGGCAAGCCGCGCCGCCACCGCGATCCCATGGGAGAAGACCACTTCCAGGGATCGCCGGATCTGCAGCTGCTCCACGTTCTCGGTCAGGTCGCGGCTGGTCATGCCCTTGTGCACGTGTTCGTGCCCGGCCAGCGCGTTGAACTCCTCGATGCGGGCTTTCACGTCGTGGCGCAGCGCCCGCTCGCGTTCGGCGATCGAGGACAAATCGACGTCCTCGAGCACCCGCTCGTAGTCGGCGATGGCGTCCTGCGGAACGTCCACCCCGAGCTCCGCCTGCGCGCGCAGCACCGCGAGCCACAGCCGGCGCTCGGCGACGACCTTGGCCTGCGGCGACCAGATCGCGACCATTTCCGCGCTGGCGTACCGGGTGGCCAGGACATTCGGAATGCTCACAGACATAGAGCTTACGATCCGCCGCCCTACCCTAGGCAGGATGTACTTCGCCGGCGTCGATCTGGCCTGGGCCGGGCACAACCCCACCGGCGTTGCGGTCGTCGACTCGAGGGGCCTCCTGGTGCACATCGGCGCCGCCTGCGATGACGCCGGGGTGCTCGCCGCGTTGTCGCCCCATGTGCGGGGGCCGTGCGTGGTCGCCTTCGACGCTCCGCTGGTGGTGACCAACCCGACGGGCCAGCGTCCCGCCGAGGCCGCACTCAACCGCGACTTCCGCAGGTTCGAGGCCGGGGCGCACCCGGCCAACACGGCGAAACCGGAGTTCGCCGACGGGCCGCGCGCGGCGCGCTTGGCGCACGCGATGGGGCTCGACATGGACCCACGGTCAGCGGCACCGCGCCGCGCCATCGAGGTCTACCCCCATCCGGCCACCGTGGTGTTCTTCCGGCTGGCGCGAACGCTCAAGTACAAGGCCAAGCCGGGCCGGGGAGTCGACCAGCTCAAGTCCGAGCTGCTCTTGCTGATGGACGGCATCGAAAAGCTCGCGCACGCACCGGTGCCCTTGCGCGTGGCGGGTCATGAGGATTGGGTTCGGCTGCGCCACCGCGTGACCACCGCCCAGCGCAAGAGTGAGCTGCGCCGCGCCGAGGATCCGGTTGATGCCGTCGTCTGCGCCTACGTGGCGTTGTACGCGCAGCGCCGCCCGGCGGAGGTAACGATTTACGGGGACTTCGCCACCGGGTACATCGTGACGCCGTCGTTGCCGGCCGACCGGACCGGCCGCTGATCAATGGGCGCGAGCACGTCGATGAGATCGACCACCGTTCCCACCGCCGCCGCGCGAGGGTCGCGGCCCTCGACCAAAGCGGACACCACGCAGCCATCGACCGCACAGATCAGCGTGCACACCAGCTCGATGTGCACCGTGCGGCCCGAACGCTCGATGGCCTCGGCCACGGCCTCGGCGCGCTGCCGCAGGCTGCGACGCATGGTCTCGCGCAACGCGGGGAGCCGGGTGCACGCGATGTGTCGCTCGTAGCGCGAGATCAACTGGTCGCTGAGCGCCGGGCTGGACACGTCTCCGACCAGCAGGTCGACCAACACCTCGGCGATGGTTTCGGGTCCGCGACGCCGTCGGGACAGGGCGGAGACCCGAGACCGCAGCTGCGCCACCTCGATCATTGCGATGTGTTCGACGGCGCGTGCGATCAAATCGTCAAGGGACGAGAAGTAATACGTCGTCGACGCCAGCGGCAGTCCGGCGCGCCGAGCGACCGCGCGGTGACCCACCGCATCGAATCCGCCTTCGGCGAGCAACTCGGCGGCGGCGCTCACCAGCGCATACCGTCGACGTTCTCCCTTGGGAGTGACTGCTGAGGTCACGAGTAGCCATCGTGCCAGTCAAAGTGGTACTGCATTGCCATTTCCGTCAAACGGCCCGCGAGACCAACGTGGCATGATGGCCCGCATGCCCGAAATGAGCCGCCGCGCCTTGCTGGTCCTCGGCGCCGGCGCCGCGGCGGGCGCAGTGGGCACGTATGGGCTCGACATTTTGTTCAAGCCCCGACCATCTCAGGCCGTGCCGCTGTCACCGGTCGGCACCCAGGGGCCGCTGGCGCCGCCGCCGAGCGCGCCTCTCGAGCCCGCTCCCCCGGGGCAACCAGCACCCACCATGGTGACGGGTTCCTTCGTTTCTGCGGCGCGCGGCGGGATCAACACCAACTGGGCCATCGCGCGCCCGCCCGGCCAGACCAAGGCACTGCGACCGGTGATCGCGCTGCACGGCAAGGGCAGTGATGCGTCCACGGTGATGGCCGGCGGCGTGGAACAGGGTTTGGCGCAGGCCGTCAATGCGGGGCTGCCGCCGTTTGCGGTGGTCGCCGTGGACGGCGGTGGCAGCTATTGGCACAAGCGGGCTTCCGGCGAGGACAGCGGGGCCATGGTGCTCGACGAGCTCATTCCGATGCTCGGGAGCCAGAACCTGGACACCTCGCGGGTGGCGTTTCTGGGATGGTCGATGGGCGGCTACGGCGCCTTGCTGCTCGGCGGCCGGCTGGGTCCGGCACGCACCGCGGCGATCTGCGCGGTCAGTCCCGCACTGTGGCTCTCCTCCGGTGCGGCCGCGCCGGGCGCGTTCGACGGGCCCGACGACTTCGCGGCGAACTCGGTGTTCGGCATGCCTGCGCTGGCGTCGATTCCAATCCGGGTGGACTGCGGCGACAGCGACCCGTTCTACGCCGCGACCAAGCAGTTCATCGCGCAGCTGCCCCATCCGCCTGCGGGCGGGTTCTCGCCCGGCGGGCACAACGGAGAGTTCTGGAGCTCGCAGCTGCCGGCCGAGTTGACCTGGATGGCGCCGCTACTGACGGCCTGAGGCCTGGGCCTGGGGGTGTCCCCCGTCACGCCAGTCACTTCGGCACCAGCACACGGGCATCATGCAATTGTGAAACTCGATATCGCGCGCGATATCAAAGTCGGGGAGAACACAATGCCTTTCGCGGGCCGGATTTCCGTTGGGCCCGCTTGAGGACTCGTGCGACGATCGCAGGGTGACCGCGCCCTTCGACTGGAACTTCCCGTACGCCTGGCCGCGGAAACCGATGCTGGCGGAAAACGTCGTGTGCACGTCACAACCGCTGGCCGCCCAAGCGGGCCTTCGAATGCTCGCCGAGGGTGGTAGCGCGGTCGACGCGGCCATCGCCACCGCCGTCGCCCTCACCGTGGTGGAGCCGGTGTCCAACGGCATCGGCTCCGACGCCTTCGCCATCGTCTGGGATGGCCGGCAGTTGCACGGGCTGAACGCGTCCGGCCGCTCGCCCGCCGCCTGGACACCGGAATACTTCGGCGCCAAGGCCGTTCCCGCGCTGGGCTGGAACGCGGTGACCGTCCCGGGCGCGGTGTCGGCATGGACCGAACTGCATGCCAAGTTTGGCAAGCTCCCGTTCGGCACACTCTTCGAGCCTGCAATCCGATACGCCCGCAACGGGTTTCTGGTATCGCCGACCGTCGCGGACCAATGGAAGGCGCAGCTACCGCTGTTCGAACGACAGCCCGGCTTCGCGGCGGCATTCATGCCCGGGGGGCGGGCACCGAAACCCGGTGAGCGGTTCCAGTTTTCCGAACAGGCCACCACGCTCGAGAAGATCGCCGCGACCAATGGCGAGGCGTTCTACCGCGGCGAGCTGGCCGCCCAACTCGAGGCGCACGCAGCGGCCAACGACGGCGTGATGCGGGCCAGCGACCTCGCCGCTCACCGCGCCGACTGGGTGGGCACCATCAGTGGCTCCTACCGCGGCTACACCGTGCACGAGATCCCGCCCAATGGCCACGGGATCGTGGCCCTGATCGCCCTGGGGATCCTGGAGCACTTCGACATGGCTTCGCTCGCGGTCGATTCCGCCGACAGCGTGCACCTTCAGATCGAGGCGGTGAAGCTGGCATTCGCCGACGCGCAGGCTTACGTCGCCGACATCGAGCACATGCCGGTGCATCCGCAACAGCTGCTCGACGCCGACTACCTGAGGCAGCGCGCGGCCCTGATCGACCGGGGGCGGGCGCTGCCGGCGTCGGCGGGCACGCCGGGCGGGGGAACCGTTTATCTGACCGCAGCCGACGCCGCGGGAATGATGGTGTCGATGATCCAGTCGAACTACATGGGATTCGGATCGGGTGTCGTGGTGCCGGGCACCGGCATATCACTGCAGAACCGCGGGGCGAATTTCGTTGCCGCTGAGGGTCATCCGAACCGGGTCGGGCCCGCCAAACGGCCCTACCACACCATCATCCCGGGCTTCGTCACCAAAGACGGCGCCCCGGTGATGAGCTTCGGCGTGATGGGCGGAACGATGCAACCTCAGGGGCACACCCAGGTGATGGTGCGCATCGCCGACCAGGGGCAGAATCCCCAGGCCGCGTGTGACGGCCCACGGTTCCGCTGGGTGCAGGGCCTGCAGGTCGCCTGCGAGAAAGGCTTCCCCGCCGCGACGCTGGACGAGCTCGGCCGCCGCGGGCATGACCTGGTTGCGGTGGACGACTACAACCAGTTCGGCAGCTGTCAGGCGATCTGGCGGCTCGACGGCGGCTACTTCGCGGCGAGCGATCCACGCCGCGACGGCCAGGCCGCGGGGTTCTAGACGCTGATCTTGCCCTCGGCGGCCAACAGCGCGATATCGCGCCGAAAGTGGCTGCCGGGCAACCGGATCGACCCCATCAGCCGGTACGCCTGCGCTCGGGCCGCAGCGAGGTCGGCGCCGGTGCCCACCACCGAGAGCACCCGACCGCCCGACGAGACGACCTCGCCGTCGTCGCGTCGCGCCGTACCGGCGTGCAACACCCCCTCGGTCTCCACGCCGGTGATCACGTCACCGACGCGGGGGCGGCCGGGATAGTTCTCCGCGGCCAGCACCACCGTGACGGCGGCGCCCTCGTGCCAACGCAGGTCACCGAAGTCGGCGAGCCGGCCGGCACCCGCCGCGTACAGCAGCTGCCCGAGCGGCGATTCCAGCAGCGCCAGCACGGCCTGGGTCTCCGGATCGCCGAACCGGCAGTTGAATTCCACCACCGCCGGTCCTTTTGCGGTGATCGCCAGCCCGACGTACAGCAACCCGCGGAACGGGCTGCCCCGCCGAACCATCTCGGCCGCAACGGGTTCGACGATGTTGGCGACGATGTCCCGGTACAGCTCGTAGGGAAGCCACGGAACCGGTGCGTAGGCGCCCATGCCACCGGTGTTGGGTCCGGTATCGCCCTCGCCGACACGTTTGAAGTCCTGCGCAGGCAACAGCGGCACCACGGTCTCGCCGTCGACGACGCAGAACAGTGACACCTCGGGACCGTCCAGGTAAGACTCCAGCAGCACCGGGTGGCCCGCCTCGAGCAGCGCGGCGGCATGCGCGCGGGCCACCCCGCGATCCGCGGTCACCACCACGCCCTTGCCCGCGGCCAGCCGGTCGTCCTTCACCACCCAGGCCGGGTCGCCCGCCGGCGGCCCGAACCGGTCCAGGGCCGCATCCAAATGGGCGGGGTTGTCGACGGTTTCGCTGGCCGCGGTCCGCACGCCCGCCGCGGCCATGACCTCTTTGGCGAACGCCTTCGACCCTTCGATCCGGGCGGCATCCTTGCTGGGCCCGAAGCAGACGATGCCCGCGGCGCGCAGCGCGTCGGCCACGCCCAGCACGAGTGGTACTTCGGGACCGATGACCACCAGATCAGCCCGGACGTCACGGGCCAGGGCGACGACGTCGTCACCCGAACTGATGTCGACGTCGTGCTGCTCGGCCACCCGGGCGGTGCCCGCATTGCCGGGGGCGACGATTAGTGCCGTGACCTGCGGGTCTTTCCGAAGCGCCAGCAGCAGCGCATGTTCACGGGCGCCCGAACCGATTACCAGGACTCGCACGACACGTCAGACTAGCCCGGGCAAATGCCGCACGCCCACGGCACCCGTATTCGGGTCAGTCCTTGTCCCCGGAGTGCATCTTCAGGGCGGCGTCCACGTTGGCCTTCTTGTCCTCTCCGGCGCCCTTCGCCGCGGCCTTCCTGCGCTTGGCGACGACGGCGTCGACGGCGCCGTTGAGCGCCGAACCCAGCGGGAACCCGAGATAGTGGGTGAGGAAGACGGCCATCTCCTTCAGCTCGGTCTCGGTGAGCTCCCCGTTGAGCAGCGCGGCGTTGATCTGGATCTCGGCCAGGTCGCGGTTCCCGACCGCGGTCACCGCCGTCAGCGTCATGATGCGCTTGTCGCGCATCGACAACCCCGGTCGCGTCCAGATGCTGCCGAACAGGTGGTCGACGGTCAGGTCGAAGTACGCGTCGCCCTCGATGTTGGGCATCTCCCAGCCGTAGACCTCGTTCATCTTCTCGAGGCCCTTGCGGCGAAGTTCGTCCATCACGCCTCTTTCTCTGTGTGTGGCAACCCGAGGCCGGCCGCCAGTCCCTCGTAAGCCAACCGGGCCAGCGGCAGGTCGACCGACAACGCGTCGCCCAAACCTAGCGCCAGGCTGAGGTCTTTTTCGCCGAGGCCGCGGGTGTGCATAAAGGGCTGGTACAGGAAGTTTTCTGGTTCAAGGTCTTTCATGTCGTTGCGGACCATGATGGCTCCCGGCCCGCCGGTGAGGGCGTCGGTGTGACGGACCACCCGGCCCAGCGCCTGCAGGTCCAGGCCCGCCGCCTCGGCCAGTTTCATCGCTTCGCACGCCGCGACATACGACGTGAACGTCAACATGTTGCGCGCCAACTTCATTCGTGTCCCCGCGCCCGGCTCGCCGGCGTGGATGACGACCGCTGCCCAGTGTTTGAACGCCGGCTTGATCCGCTCGTACACCTCGCGATCGGCCCCCACCATGGTGGCGAGCTCACCCTTCGCGGCGGCGGCCGCGCCTCCGCTGACCGGCGCGTCGACGATGTGGATCCCCCGTGGTTTCAGATCGCTGGCCAGTTCCGCGGCCGTGGTATCGCTGATGGTCGAGTGGATCGCGATGACCGTGCCGGACTTGGCGTGAGCCGCCAGTTCGCCGACCACCTCGCGCACCTGCGCGTCGTCCAAGACCGTGACGTGGATGATGTCGGCGGCCGCGACGTCTGCGACGCTGTCGGCCAGCCCGGCGCCCTTCGCGGCCAGGGGCGTCATGGCCTCGGTCCTGATGTCGTAAACCGTTACTCCGCCGGGCCATTCGGTCATCTTGCTGGCCATCGGCGCGCCCATGTTGCCCAGGCCGATGTACCCGAGCTTCGCGTGCTCAGTCATGACCGGATGATCTGCCCGCCGTCGACGTTGAAGATCTGCCCGGTGATCCACGACGCCTCATCGGACAGCAGGAACAGGCACATTCCGACCAGGTCTTCGGGAGTTCCCATGCGAGACAACGGCAGACCCTTGACGATGTCGGCGACCATCTCCTGCGGCGTGGTGGTCCGGTTGGCCTCGGTGTCGATGGGCCCGGGCGCGATCGCGTTGATGCGGATGTTCTGCCCGCCCAGTTCGCGGGAGAGCTGCTGGGTCAGGCCGTTGATGCCGACCTTGGCCAGGCCGTAGTAGTTCGAGTACAACCACGCGGCGGTGGACGACTGGTTCAGGATCGCCCCGCCGCCACGCTTGGCCATCTTCTTGTACACCGCGCGGGTGCACCACAACGCGCCGTCGAGGTTGACGCTCATGAACTTCTTGTAGTAATCGGGGTCGATGGTGAGCAGGAAGTCCAGCTTCATGCCCCCGAAGATCGCCGCGTTGTTGACCAGATAGTCGATGCCGCCGAATTCGGCCAGTGTGCGGTCGGCCATCGCCTTGGCCGACGCCGGGTCGGACACGTCGACCGGGACGGCCAGGGCGGTGCCGCCGTCGGCCACGATCTGCTTGGCCACTCCCTGCGCCGCCTCTGCCTTGATGTCGGCCACGACGACCGCCGCGCCCTCCCGGGCCAGCGCCTCCGCGTAGGCCTGGCCGATGCCGCCGCCGGACCCGGTGACGATGGCGACTTTGTTCTCGAATCGCATGCTTCAAACTCCTCTAGTTGACGGCCGTCGCAATGGTCTTGGTCTCCAGGTACTCCTCGAAACCGGCCAGCCCCATCTCGCGGCCGTTTCCGGACTGCTTGTAACCGCCGAACGGCGCGTCGGCCGAGTACCAGACGCCGCCGTTGACGTTGATCGTGCCCGCGCGAACCCGCGCGGCGACGGTCGCCGCCCTGTCCGGGTCCGCGCCGAACACGGTGCCCGACAACCCGTATGGCGAGTCGTTGGCGATGCGCACGGCGTCGTCGTCGCCATCGTGCGGGATCACCGTCAGGACCGGGCCGAAGATCTCCTCACGCGCGCAGCGGGCATCGTTGCCGAGGCCCGCGATCAACGTGGGCTCGATGAAGAAGCCGACGTCACGGTCGGCCGGCCGCCCGCCCCCGCAGGCGAACGTTCCGCCCTCGGCGATCGCCGAGTCGAGATAGCCCTGGATCCGGTCGCGCTGGCGCGCGGAAATCACCGGCCCGCAGATGGTTCCGGGATCGGTGGGGTCGCCGGCCTTGATGCCGCCCATTGTCGCGGCCGCGATGGAAACCGCTTCGTCATACCGCGCCCGCGGCACCAGCAACCGGGTGGTGATCGCGCAGCCCTGCCCGGCGTGCATGCAGACCGAGAATCCGGCCACGCCCACCGCGCCGCCCAGGTCGGCGTCGTCCAGGACGATGAACGCCGACTTGCCGCCCAGCTCGAGGAAGACCTTCTTGATGGTCGCGGCGCCGTCGGCCATCACGCTGCGGCCGGTAGCGGTCGACCCGGTGAACGAAACCATGTCCACCCGAGGGTCTTTGGCCAACAGCGCGCCCACGCCGTGGTCGCTGGACGTGACGATGTTGATGACGCCGGGCGGAAAGTCGGTGTGCTCGGCGATGAGTTCCCCCAGCACGGCCGCGCACCAGGGGGTGTCAGGGGCGGGCTTGAGGACGACGGTGTTGCCGGCGGCCAGCGCGGGCCCGATCTTGGCGAGGTTGATCTGGTGGGGGAAGTTCCACGGGGTGATGGCGCCGACGACGCCCACGGCCTCACGGGCGATGGTGCGCCGGGTGGGGATGCCCATCGGCGACGCCAGGCCGAGATCCTGGTTGTAGACATAGGATTCGGCGGTGTCCGCCGCGAAGGCCAGGTCGCTGACCGGGATCTCGAGCTGGGCGATGCTGGTGAGCATCCGCGGCGCGCCGACTTCGGCGATGGTCAGGTCGCGCAACTCTTCGAGGTGCCGTTGCATCGCCTGCTGCAGCTGGCGGACGCATCGCACCCGCAGCTCGGTGTTGCGTGACCAGTCCGTCTCGTCGAAAGCGCGGCGCGCGGCGTCGATGGCGCGGCCCATGTCGTTGGCGTCGGCATCGGCCGCGACCCCGAGCACCTCCTCGGTCGCCGGGTTGATCGTCGGGAAGGTGCCGGCGCTGCCGGGCGACATCTTGCCGTCGATGAAGAGTGCACTCACGCCGTCGGCCAGCAAGGCCATCTCCCGCTCCCGTCTGTGCGGACCACATTGACTACGCGAAATCCAGGAGACATTTCGGTGGACAGTTGTCCGATATTCTCCGATGGAACCATAGCCGCCGGGGCGTCGGCGGTGCAAGGGCCGATCCCGGCTACGGCGGCGACGCGCCAAAAAACGCCACATTAACCGGCATCTTCACCGGTCGGGCTTGCCTCAGTCCGAGTCGGTCCGATAGCTTGGACATGTGTCCAGCGATGCACTGGTGGCGATCACGTCGCAGGCCGACCACCAGACCGGCCGGCCGGCGCGCAACCGCCGGCAGGAGGAGACCTTCCGCAAGGTGCTCGCGGCCGGCATCGAGACGCTCCGCGAGAAGTCTTACGCCGACCTGACGGTGCGCGCGGTGGCTGCCCGCGCCAAAGTCGCGCCGGCGACCGCCTACACCTACTTCTCGTCGAAGAACCATCTGATCGCCGAGGTCTACCTGGACCTGGTGCGGCAGGTCCCCTACTTCACCGACGTCAACGACCCGATGCCCCACCGGGTGGAACAGGTGTTGCGGCACCTGGCCCTGGTGGTCGCCGACGAGCCCGAGGTCAGCGCCGCGTGCACGACGGCGTTGCTCAGCGGCGGCGCCGAGCCCGCGGTGGCAGCCGCGCGCGACCGGATCGGCGCGGAGATCCACCGCCGCATCACCTCGGCCATGGGCCCCGACGCGGACCCCACCGCCGTGTCCGCGCTGGAGATGTCCTTCTTCGGCGCGCTGGTGCAGGCCGGCAGCGGCGAATTCACCTACCGCGAGATCGCCGACCGGCTGGCCTATGTGGTGCGGCTGATCCTCACCGGCGCGGCAGAGACGAGCCAGGAGACAACCACCGAATGACCGTTCACGTTGGCGACCACGACCTGGTCCTCGATCCCTACGACTACGACTTCCACGAAGACCCGTACCCGTACTACAAGCGGCTGCGCGACGAGGCCCCGCTGTATCGCAACGAGGAGCTGAAGTTCTGGGCGCTGTCGCGGCACCAGGACGTGCTGCAGGGATTCCGCAACAGCACAACGCTATCCAACAAGTACGGCGTTTCGCTCGACCCGGCGTCGCGCGGTCCGCACGCGTCGAAAACGATGTCGTTTCTGGCGATGGACGATCCCGCGCACCTGCGGCTGCGGACCCTGGTGTCGAAGGGATTCACCCCGAGGCGGATTCGCGAACTCGAGCCCCGCGTCACCGAGATCGCCACCCAGCACCTGGACACCATGCTGGAAAACGCCAAGGGCGGCACCGTCGACTACGTCGACGAGTTCGCGGGGAAGCTGCCCATGGACGTCATCAGCGAGTTGATGGGCGTCCCCGAGCCGGACCGCGCCCAGGTCCGGGCCTGGGCCGACGGGGTGATGCACCGCGCCGACGGTGTCACCGACGTGCCACCGGAGGCTGTCGAGGCCTCCATCAACCTGATCGTCTATTACCAGGGAATGGTGGCCGAACGGCGCAAGCAGTTGACCGACGATCTGACCTCGGCCCTGCTGGAGGCCGAGATCGACGGCGACCGGCTGACCGACGAGGAAGTCCTCGGGTTCATGTTCCTGATGGTGATCGCCGGTAACGAGACCACCACCAAACTGCTTGCCAATGCCGCCTTTTGGGGTCACAAGAATCCGGACCAACTGGCCCCGGTCTACGCCGACCTGTCGCGGGTGCCGCTGTGGGTCGAGGAGACCCTGCGCTACGACACGTCGAGCCAGATCCTGGCGCGCACCGTGTCCGGTGAGCTCACCCTGTATGACACCACGATTCCCGAGGGCGACGTCCTGCTGCTGTTGCCCGGTTCGGGCCATCGCGACGAGCGGGTGTTCGACAACCCCGACGACTATCTGATCGGGCGCGAGATCGGGCCCAAGCTCTTGAGTTTCGGTAGTGGCGCGCACTTCTGCCTGGGCGCGCATCTGGCGCGGATGGAAGCCCGGGTCGCGCTGACCGAGTTGTTCAAGCGAATCCGCGGATATGAGGTGGACGAGGCCAACGCCGTCCGCGTCCACTCCAGCAATGTCCGCGGATTCGCTCACCTACCCATGACCGTGGAGGTCCGCTGAATGCCCCGCTTTGACCCCCTGCCCGCACGCCGGCCGGCCATCGTGGCGGGTGCCTCCTCCGGCATCGGAGAGGCCACCGCCATCGAGCTCGCGGCGCACGGCTTCCCGGTGGCCCTCGGCGCCCGCCGGGTGGAGAAGCTCAACGACATCGTCGGCAAGATCAACGCCGAGGGCGGCGAAGCGGTCGGATTCCACCTGGACGTCACCGACCCCAACTCGGTGAAAGCCTTTGTCGCGCAGTCCGTCGACGCGCTCGGCGACATCGAGATCCTGGTCGCCGGCGCGGGCGACACCTACTTCGGCAAACTCGCCGAGATCACCACCGACGAGTTCGAGTCGCAGCTGCAGATCCACCTCGTCGGCGCCAACCGGCTGGCCGCCGCGGTGCTGCCCGGCATGCTCGAGCGCCAGCGCGGCGACCTGATCTTCGTCGGGTCCGACGTCGCCCTGCGTCAGCGGCCGCACATGGGCGCCTACGGCGCGGCCAAGGCCGCGCTCGTCGCGATGGTCACCAACTTCCAGATGGAGCTCGAGGGCACCGGCGTGCGGGCGTCGATCGTGCACCCCGGCCCGACGAAGACGTCGATGGGCTGGAGCCTTCCGGCCGAGAAGATCGGACCCGCGCTCGAGGACTGGGCCAAGTGGGGCCAGGCTCGCCACGACTACTTCCTGCGCGCGGCGGACCTGGCGCGAGCCATCACGTTCGTGGCCGAGACCCCGCGCGGTGGCTTCATCGCGAACATGGAGCTTCAACCCGAAGCGCCGTTGGCCGACAAGAAAGACCGCCAGAAGCTCGCGCTCGGCGAAGAGGGGATGCCGTCATGACAACAACCGCCATCGTGCCGCGGGTATCCGGCGGTGAGGAAGCGCACGGTCACCTCGAGGAGTTCCGCACCGACCCAATCGGTTTGATGAAGCGCGTCCGGGAAGAATGCGGCGACGTGGGCTGGTTCCAGCTGGTCGACAAGCACGTCATCCTGCTCTCCGGGGCCGGCGCCAACGAGTTCTTCTTCCGTTCGGCGGACGAGGAACTCGACCAGGCCGAGGCGTACCCCTTCATGACGCCGATCTTCGGCAAGGGCGTGGTGTTCGACGCCAGCCCCGAGCGGCGCAAGGAGATGCTGCACAACTCCGCGCTGCGCGGCGAGCAGATGAAGGGCCACGCCGCCACCATCGAGGGCGAAGTCAAGAAGATGATCGCCAACTGGGGCGACGAGGGCGAGATCGAGCTGCTCGACTTCTTCGCCGAACTGACCATCTACACCTCGACCGCGTGCCTGATCGGGCTGAAGTTCCGCGAGCAGCTCGACCACCGGTTCGCCGACTACTACCACATGCTCGAGCGCGGCACCGACCCGCTGTGCTACGTCGACCCCTACCTGCCGATCGAGAGTTTCAAGCTGCGCGACGAGGCCCGCGTCAAGCTCGTCGCCCTGGTGCAGGAAATCATGGATCAGCGAATCGCCAACCCACCCAAGGACAAGAGCGACCGCGACATGCTCGACGTGCTGGTCTCGATCAAGGACGAGGACGGCAATCCGCGCTTCTCCGCCGACGAGGTCACCGGCATGTTCATCTCGCTGATGTTCGCCGGGCACCACACCAGCTCCGGAACGTCGGCGTGGACGTTGATCGAGTTGATCCGCCATCCCGACGTCTACGCCGAGGTGCTGGCCGAACTCGAGGAGCTCTACGCCGACGGCCAGGAGGTGAGTTTTCATGCGCTGCGGTCGATTCCGAAGCTGGACAACGTGGTCAAGGAGACGCTGCGGCTGCACCCCCCGCTGATCATCCTGATGCGGGTCGCCAAGGGCGAGTTCGAGGTCGAGGGTTTCCCGATCCACGCCGGTGACTACGTCGCCGCCTCACCCGCGATCTCGAACCGGATTCCCGAGGACTTCCCCGATCCGGACGCCTTCAAGCCCGATCGCTACAACAAGCCCGAACAGGCCGACATCGTCAACCGGTGGACCTGGATTCCGTTCGGCGCGGGACGTCACCGCTGCGTCGGCGCCGCGTTCGCCCAGATGCAAATCAAGGCCATCTTCTCGGTCTTGTTGCGCGAGTACGACTTCGAGATGGCCCAACCCGCCGACAGCTATCACAACGACCACTCCAAAATGGTCGTCCAACTCGCCCGGCCGGCGAAGGTCCGCTACCGCAAGCGGAAAGCCGGATAAGTCATGGGATTTCGAATTGAAGTGGATCTGGATTTGTGCCAGGGCCATGCCATGTGCGAACTGGAGGCGCCCGACTATTTCCGGGTGCCTAAACGGGGCAAGGTCGAAATAGTCGACCCCGAACCGCCCGAAGACGCCCGCGACGAAGTCGAACGCGCGGTCGATATGTGCCCAACGCATGCACTGTTCATCAGAGAGAAAGAAGACCGATAATGGCGTCACGCGAGGAACTCGAGTCATGGGTCGACCGCTGGCTGCAGGCCAACAAGGACTGTGAGAAGGCCGGTGACTGGCGGCCGTTGGCCGACTTCTACGCCGCCGACGCCACCTACGGCTGGAACATCGGCCCCAAGGAAGACGTGATGTGCGTCGGCGTCGACGAGATCCGCGACATCGCCCTCGGCCTGGAGATGGAGGGCCTGGAGAACTGGGTGTACGAGTACCAGAAGGTGCTCATCGACGAGAAGCAGCGCGAGATCGTCGGCTTCTGGAAGCAGATCGTCAACAAGTCCGACGGCACCCAGGACGAGATCTACGGCATCGGCGGCAGCTGGTTCCGCCTCAATGCCGACAACCTCATCGAGTGGCAACGCGACTTCTTCGACTTCGGCCACGTCGCGAAGATGTTCGCCGACCTCATCGAATCGGGCGACCTCAGCGACGGCATGCAGAAGCGGATCGAGCGCAGCATCGCCGGCGAGAAGCTGCCCGGCTACTACCCGCTCGGCCAGGCGCCGGTCCCGATCTGGTGAGCCGGAGCCCGGGCGGACCAACCAAGCATTTGATTTGTTCCACGCGCTATGCTGACGCGACAAGGGTGCCTGTGGCGCCCGTCACCAAGTTGTCCGGCATGAAGGAGCCGGGCAGCTCTGATCGATTCAAAGGCGAAATGGGGTCAGGACCATCGTGAAGACAAAAGGCGCATTGATCTGGGAGTTCAACCAGCCGTGGTCCATCGAGGAAATCGAGATCGGCGACCCGCAAGCACACGAGGTCAAGATCCAGATGGAAGCGGCGGGCATGTGCCACTCCGATCATCACCTCGTCACCGGCGGAATCCCGATGGCAGGCTTCCCGGTGCTGGGCGGGCACGAGGGTGCCGGCATCGTGACCGAGGTCGGTCCGGGCGTGGAGGACATCGCCCCGGGCGACCACGTGGTGCTGTCGTTCATCCCGTCCTGCGGGCAATGCCCGACGTGTCAGGCCGGCCTGCGCAACCTGTGTGATCTCGGGGCCGGGCTGCTCGGCGGCGCCGCGGTCTCCGACGGCACCTTCCGCATCCAGGCCCGCGGCCAGAACGTCTTTCCCATGACGCTGCTGGGCACCTTCTCGCCGTACATGGTCGTGCACCGCAGCTCGGTGGTGAAGATCGACCCGTCGGTACCGTTCGAGGTGGCCGCCCTGGTCGGCTGCGGCGTCACCACCGGCTACGGCTCGGCGGTCCGCACCGCCGACATCCGGCCGGGCCAGGACGTCGCCATCGTCGGCGTCGGCGGGGTCGGCATGGCAGCGCTGCAGGGCGCCGTCAACGCCGGCGCGCGCTACATCTTCGCGATCGACCCGGTCGAATGGAAGCGGGATCAGGCGCTGAAATTCGGTGCCACCCACGTCTACCCGGACATCAACGCCGCGCTGATGGGCATCATGGAGGTCACCTACGGGCTGATGGCTCACAAGGTCGTGGTCACGGTCGGCGAACTGCACGGCGCCGACGTCGACAACTACCTCAACATCACCCAAAAGGGCGGCACCTGCGTACTGACCGCCATCGGTAGCCTGTTGGACACCAACGTCAACCTGAACCTGGCGATGCTCACCCTGATGCAGAAGAACCTGCAGGGCACCATCTTCGGCGGCGGCAACCCGCAGTACGACATCCCGCAGCTGCTGTCGATGTACAAGGCCGGCAAGCTGAACCTGGACGACATGGTCACCACCCAGTACCGCCTGGAGCAGATCAACGAGGGCTACCAGGACATGCTGGACGGCAAGAACATTCGCGGCGTCATCCGGTACACGGACGCCGACAGGTAACAGCCGCCCCCACCGACTGGGTCCGAATGACCGAGTTCGGGCACCTGCTGGCGCCGGGACGGATCGGCGCCATGACGGTGCGCAACCGCGTCGTCATGTCTCCGATGGAGACGATGTACGGCACGCCGGACGGGCTGCCGTCGCAACGCACCCGCGACTACTTCGCCGCGCGCGCCAGGGGCGGTGTCGGCTTGATCACGGTGGGCGCCACCGGGATCGACCACCACCACCCCGAGACGCCCGGGGGCCTGCACCTGGCGACCGACACGGCCGTCGACGCGCACCGGGCGCTGGTGGACGTGGTGCACGAGCACGGCGCCAGGATCCAGCCCCAGATCGTGCACGCGGGGCCCGACGGCCTGGGGCCCGAGATGTTCGGTGTCCCGTCCCTGGGCCCGTCGGTGATCCCCTCCTACCTCACCGGGCGACCGTCGGTCGAGATCAGCAAGCAACAGCTGTGCGAAGTGTTCGACTTGTTCAAGGCCGCGGCGCGGCGTGCGGTCGAGGCCGGGTACGACGGCATCGAACTGCACGCCGCGCACGGTTACATGCTGCTGGGCTCCTTCCTTGCCCCGCAACGCAATCGGCGCACCGACGACTATCGGGGTGATTCGGCGCGGGGGCGGGCGCGGGTGGTGCTCGACGCGCTCGCCGCGATCCGCTCCGAGATCGGCGACACGCTGCCGATCACGCTACGGATCTCCGGCTACGAACGAGTCGCCGGTGGACGGCCCATCTTCGAGACCGCGCAACTGGCACCGGAATTCGTGGCCGCGGGCGTCGACGCGTTCCACGTCAGCGGCGGGGTGATCGATCGGCTGGTGACCGGGATGGTCAACGGCGCCGACGACGGCGACGAGCTCAACGTCGGGGCCGCGGCGGCGGTCAAGCAGGTGGTCGACGTGCCGGTGATCGCCGTCGGTCGCATCCACGACCCGGTCAGGGCCGAGCGGATCCTGGCCGACGGGCGGGCCGACTTCATCGCGATGGGGCGCCCCCTGCTGGCCGATCCCGACCTGCCGAGCAAGCTGCGCAACGGTCAGGCGCACCGGATCCGCCGGTGCATCTCCTGTGAAAACTGCATCGACGCAATGGAACAGCGATTCTCCGTCGACTGCGCCGTCAATCCCCGCACCGGCAAAGAACGCGAGATGTCCCCGGCTCCCGCCGCACGGGCCAAGCGCGTGGTGGTGATCGGGGGCGGGCCCGCAGGGCTGGAGGCCGCCCGGGTGGCCGCCGAACGGGGCCACCGCGTGATCCTGTTCGAGCGCAGCGCCACGCTGGGCGGGGCCCTGCGCTGGGCTTCGATCCTGCACCCAGAGAATCAGCCGTTCCTGCGCTACCTGCGTGATGAAATCAACCGCAGTGGCACGGAAGTCCATCTGGGCCAGGATATTTCGGCTCAGGACATCGTCGAATCCGCACCGGACGCGGTGGTGGTGGCCACCGGCGGCCGGGTCGCCGTGCCGGAAGTCCCCGGCTCCGAGCTGCCGCACGTGCGGACGGGGCCGGGGCTACGCGAATTACTCGGCGGGCGAGCCGAATCCGGCCCGGCCTGGCAGCGCCTGGGGGCCGCGGCGCTGGGCGGCTGGCGGCAGCGGCTGGTGCGGCCCGCCGCGGTCCGGCTGGCCAGCCGCGCCTGGATGCCGCTGGGGCGGCGGGTCGTCATCGTCGGCGGCGATCTGGTCGCCCTGGAACTGGCCGAATTCCTGGCCAGCCGCGGCCGGCTGGTGTCAATACTCGAGTCCGGCAGGAACATCGCCCCCGAAGTGGGCAACAAACGCAAGACCGAGCACATGGACCGACTCGACCGGCTGGGCGTCACCGTGCACGTCCGGGCCACCGTGGAGCGGATCACCACCGAAGCGGTGGTATTCGCCCCCGCCGGTGGCACCGGCCGGCGGCTGCCTGCCGACAGCGTGGTGCTGGCCGGCGCCGTCGAACCCGACACCACCCTGTTCGACGCGCTCGTCGCCGCACTCCCCGGCGCCCAGGTGCACGCCGCCGGCGACTGCACCGGGCTGGGGCTGATCCGCAAAGCCACAGAGGAAGGCGCGCGCGCCGCGTGCGCGATCTAGTGACAGGAGAGATAACCATGACGCAAACCGCCCAATCCCCGGCACTGACCGCGTCGCAGTCATCATGGCGCTGCGCACAGGCCAAAGATCGGGACGGCTGGCTGGCGCTGATGACCGACGATGTGGTCATCGAGGACCCGATCGGCAAGTCCGTCACCAACCCCGACGGCACCGGTGTGCGCGGCAAGGCAGCCGTCGGCGAGTTTTTCGACAACAACATCGCCAAGAACCAGCTGACCATCACTTGCGAGGAGACTTTCCCGTCGAGCTCGCCCGACGAAATCGCTCATATTCTGGTGCTGCAGAGCAAGTTTGAGGGTGGCATGACCAGCAAGGTACGTGGCGTGTTCACCTACAAGGTCAACGATGCGGGACTGATCACCAACATGCGGGGCTATTGGAACCTCGACGTCATGGAGTTCGGCCAGGAGGACTGACGCGGGCTCGTCCGGCCCCCGCCCCTATGCTGGGGCCATGGCGTCGATCTTCACCAAGATCATCAACCGTGAACTTCCCGGCCGCTTCGTCTACGAGGACGACGACGTCGTCGCGTTCTTGACGATCGAGCCCATGACCCAGGGGCACACGCTCGTCGTGCCGCGGGCCGAAATCGACCAGTGGCAGGACGTCGATGGCGCGACGTTCGCCCGGATCATGGCGGTGAGTCAGCTCATCGGCAAGGCGGTCTGCAAGGCCTTCAAGACCGAGCGTGCGGGGGTGATCATCGCCGGCCTGGAGGTGCCCCATCTGCACGTGCATGTGTTCCCCACCCGCCGCCTCAGCGACTTCGGCTTCGCCAACGTCGACCGCAACCCGTCACCGGAATCGCTGGACGAGGCGCAAGCCAAGATCAAGGCGGCCCTGGCTCAGTTGGCGTGAACCGGTTCCTGCGCCGGCACCTCGCTGACGCGCGGCAGCGTGACGCGGAAACGGCAGCCCTCGCCGGGCGAGGTGGTCACCGTGACGGCGCCGCCGTGCGCGCGGACCAGCGAGTCGACGATCGATAGCCCCAACCCCGTACCGCCGCTGGCGCGCGCCCGCGACGAGTCGGTGCGATAGAACCGCTCGAACACCCGCGACGCGTCCTGCTCGGTCATGCCGGGGCCCCTGTCGGCCACTTCGAGCACCGCGTCGTCGCCGGCGGTGCCGACCCGCACGGTGACGTCGGCGTTGGTCGGGGTGTGCTGCAGGGCGTTGGCGATGAGGTTGCTCAGCACCTGCCGGATCCGCGGTTCGTCGCCGAGCACCTCAGGGGTGCCCGGGCCGTCCAGCACCTCCATGGCGATGTTGCGTTTCGGATCCATCGCCTGCGCGTCGTGCACGGCGTCGCTGGCCAGCGCGAGCAGGTCGACCCGGTTGTGTTCGAGCGGTCGTTGCACATCCAGGCGGGCCAACAGCAGCAGGTCGTCGACCAGCAATCCCATCCGGCTGGCTTCGCTCTCGATGCGCGACAACAGCATGGCGACGTCGCGCGCGGCGCCCTGGCGATACAACTCCGCGAAGCCCCGAATGGTCGTCAGCGGGGTGCGCAGCTCGTGGCTGGCGTCGGTGATGAACCGCCGCATCCGCTCCTCCGAACCGCGCGCCTTCTCCGCCGAGGACTCCGAGGACGCGAGGGCTTCCTGGATCTGCGCGAGCATTCCGTTGAGGGCGAGCGACAGCCGGCCCACCTCGGTGCGCGGATCACGTTCCGGGACACGGCGATCCAGCTGGCCCGCGGCGATCGCCGCGGCGGTCTTTTCGACCTCGGACAGCGGCCGCAGGCTGCGCTGAACCACCGCGAACCCGGCGATGCCGACCACGACGAGCACCGCGACCCCGATGCCGATCTGCAGCCACACCAGGGAGCTGACCGTGTGTTGGACGTCGGACAGGTCGATCGCGACGGTCGTCAGGCCGTGCGGGCCGCGCACCGACACCGCGCGCCACTGGATGTCCGACCCGTTGACCGACGGCAGCGTCGTCGGGTTGGGGCCCACGTCGTTGTTGGGCGGCAGTGCCGGTTCGGAGTTGCGGTCGTTGATGGCGGTGAACGGGGTGCCGTCGGTGCTGATGCCGCGCACGTAGAACTTGGACGGCGGGCGGCCCGGATCGGGGCCCTCGTAAGGGGGCGGCGACTGCTTGCGCGGGGCCTGCGCCCAGCCGCGCGACGCGTCGAGCAGTGTCTGGTCGATCCGGGAGACCAGGCTGTGCCGCAGGATCGACGTGACCGCGATGCCCGACACGGCCAGGCCGCAGGCCACCAGCACCAGGGTGGCGGCGACCAGCCCCACCCGAAGCGGCAATCCACGTCGATACTGCTTGGCCATCGAGGGTGACGCTTCGCTACCGGCGGTGACCGACCGCGGGCTCAACGCGGTTCCCGCAACACATAGCCCACCCCGCGCAAGGTATGCAGCAGCCGCTTCTCCCCGGTATCGATCTTGCGCCGCAGGTACGACACGTAGGACTCGACGACATTGACGTCACCTCCGAAGTCGTAACGCCACACATGGTCGAGGATCTTGGGCTTGCTGAGCACCGTGCCCGCATTGATCACAAAGTAACGCAGCAGCGTGAACTCGGTGGGCGACAACGAGACCGGTTCACCGGCCTTCCACACCTCGTGGGTCTCCTCGTCGAGTTCGATGTCGGCGAAGGTGAGGCGGGCGCTGCGGGGCTCCGCTCCCCCCTTGCCCGCGCGACGGAGGATGACGCGCAACCGGGCAACCACCTCTTCGAGGCTGAACGGCTTGGTCACGTAGTCGTCGCCGCCCAGGGTCAGGCCGGCGATCTTGTCCTGCAAGGAATCCCGGGCCGTCAGGAACAACGCCGGGGCGTCGATACCGTCGGCGCGCAGGCGCCGCAGCACCCCGAACCCGTCCATGCCGGGCATCATCACGTCCAGGATCACCGCGTCGGGCCGGGCTTCCCGCGCCCGGTCCAGCGCCTGGGCTCCGTTGGTCGCGGTATAGACCTCGAACCCCTGGAACTTCAGGCTCACCGAGAGCAGCTCGACGATGTTGGCCTCGTCGTCGACCACTAGGACGCGAGCCTCCGGTTTGGTTTCGCTTGGGGTTGCCGCGGTCATCAGGTTCTTCTACCCCTTGGTTGTACGTTAGCTATGTGAAGATTGTGTGGTTGCTGAGAGCTCAGTGCCAACACTCTGATAGTAGTCTGCCAGGAATCGCGACCGTGGCGTGGACCTGCGCAGCTTGACGCCCTCGCGTCGCGAATAAACTCGTGGGATGAACCTCGCCGCACGCATCGTCTCGGCCGCGACCGCCCCGGCGCGCGTGGGGCTTGCGGCCGCGGACGCCAGCCTGACCGTCGCCAGCGCGGCGGTGGGGGTGGCGAAACGAGCGCTGGGTGACGGCGGTGCCGCCGGAACGACGGCCATGACGTCCATGCTCGGAATCGACGACGCGATCGTTCGCGCCAACCGGCTCGCCCGGTTGCTCGACGACGACGCGCCACTCGGGCGGGCGGTCGCGCCGGACGGACCGATCGACCGACTGCTGCGCCCGGGCGGCGTGGTCGACATGCTCACCTCGGATGGCGGTCTGCTGGACCGCCTGACCGCCGAGGGCGGCGGACTGCACCGCACGCTGCAGCCCGGCGGGCTGGCCGATCAGCTGGTCTCGGAGGACGGCTTGATCGAGCGGCTGCTGGCCGAGGATGGGCTGGCCGATCGGCTGCTGGCCGACGGTGGCCTGGTCGACAAGCTGACAGCGAGAAACGGGCCGCTGGATCAGCTCGCCGACGTCGCCGACACCCTGGCGCGGCTGACGCCCGGGATGGAGGCGCTGGAGCCGGCGATCGCCACGCTGCAGGACGCCGTCGTCGCGCTGACCATGGTGGTCAACCCGCTGAGCAACATCGCCGACCGCATCCCCCTGCCGGGCCGGCGCCGTCCGTCGTCGCGGGCGGTGCGCTCAACGCGCATGATCGACACCGGCGAGTGACCGATTAGGCTTGACCCCGCTTGACCCGGCCTCCTTAGCTCAGTGGTAGAGCACTCGCCTTGTAAGCGAGCGGTCGTCAGTTCAATCCTGACAGGGGGCTCCCACTTTCGGTTCCGGTCGGTGCTGGTAGAGGCGTTTTCGCCGTCGAACGATCGTGCGGTTGCGACGTTTTTGCCCACAGTTTGCCCACACTCTCTGCAACAGATGAGAGGTCTGAGTCGAACAAATCGGCGTAGACGTCCAGGGTCATCGCGGCGCTGGCGTGCCCCAACATCCGTTGCACCACCTTCGGATTCGCCCCGGCACTGATCGCGAGCGACGCCGCCGTGTGCCGCAGGGCGTGAGCCGTCACGCGCGGAAACGTGGGATCGGCCTTTCGGCACCGTGCGACCGCGCCGGATAGCCAGGAGTCCTTTGACGCGGGCGGCCCCATGTAGCGGCCGGACGGCGTCGGCCAGAACAGATCGTCGCGGCCCTTGCCCCGGGCGACCTCGGCGAGTGCGTCAATGACGAACTCGGGCAGCACCACAGCCCGGTTCTCATTCGACTTCAGGGTGCCGACCACGATCTTGGTGCCCACCTGCACGGCGTTGCGGTGCAACTCGATGCGTCGGCGCAAAAAGTTGACGTCGCCAACCCGCAGCCCCGCCGCCTCGCCCCAGCGCAGTCCTCCCACACCCAGGAGAAGCACAAGCGAGCGGTAGCGCCCCGATTCGTCGGCGAGCGCGTTTAGCTGGCCTGCGGTCAGGTACACGTTGCGCCGTGGGGGGCGCTTGGGCAGCTTCACGCCGCGGGCGGGGTTCGACGCCAGAAGGCGGTCCTGCACCGCGTCGTCCAGTATCCGTGCCAGTACCGAGTAGGCCGTCTGCACAACGACCGGACCTCGGTTTGTAGCGAGTTGCGAGACCCATGCCTGCACCGCGGTGAAGCGGATCTCGGACACCCGGCTGCGTCCCCAGGTGGGCTCGACGTGGACCCGCCAGGCGCTTTCGTACGACCGGAAGCCAGACGGCTTCATGTGACCCTGGCGGCGCTCCAGCCACGCCGGGCCGAGTTCCCGTATGGTGATGCGACCCAGCGTCGGTGAAATGTACTCCCCGCGCAGCTTGGCCACTTCCACGGTGGCGGCGAATTGCTCGGCGTCCCGCTTGGTCCTGAAACCGCGCTTGTCGGTCTGCCTGCGGTCGGGCGTGCGGTACCGGACGCGATAGCGCTTTCCGTGTGCAGTGTCGTAACTACTTATCGTCGCCACGAGCCGCCGCCTCTATCGCAGCCTGGAGCTCTTTCCGCAGCTCACGGCTGACTTGGCCACGCTTCTGGGCGTTCGCCCCGGCGCCAGCTCGTCGATCGCGTTCCTCCGAGAAACTCTTCTTCCACAACGTTGTCGACCATTCCTTCAGCTCCGCCCGCGAGATACCAAGAGCCTTCCTCGTCCGCTCCTCGGTTGCGCCAGGGGCATCGGTTATCCCCCCCGCGATCAACGATGCTCCCGCCAATATCGACTCTTGATGGGCCTCCCAGCCAGCGGTTATCGCAGCGGTTACCCACTCGGGTGACGGCAGCCCCCTGAAGCCTGGCTGATATGTGACCAGGTCGACGATCTGCTCACTCGACAGCAACAGCGATTCGTTGAGCTGGATGGGGGCTTCGGAGCGAAGCAGCTCGGGCAGTGCGGCATCGGCGCAGCCTGCGTCCTCCAACGCCAAGCAAAGGGCGACGAGCGTCGCGAGGTTTGGCGCAACCCGTCCGGATTCGAAGTCCGCGACACGAGATTCCGACCAATTTAGCCCCCGCTTGCGCGCCGCGATACTCACCTGGTCAAGCGTCAATTCCGCAGCTTTTCTCAACCGATGGGCGTTCTTGCCGATCACCTCGGCCAACCGCATGGCAGCGCCGCCAGCTTCCGGAGCTGGAGTATCCATAATCACAGCCTACTAGAAAACGGGAGAGTTGACTCCGCGCTGTCCGAGGCGTATCAAGATAACAGCCCTCCAGAAAACCAGAACCTTGACGGGAGTCTCCGAATGATCTCAGAGCTGGCCACACCGGCCGAGGTTGCGGACGCCCTGCGCACTACGTCCGCGAGCCTCGCACAGATGCGATACCGAGGCGATGGGCCAAAGTTTGTACGCGCTGGGCGTCGGCGCGTGCTGTACCGGTGGGTCGATGTTGAGCAGTGGCTCGAGGAGTCCCTGCACGTCCGCACTGATATGTAGCGGAGCGGAGGGGGTGGCCAAACGACCAACATAGGCGCCCACGCCGCGGGCTGACAAAACATCACCGACTCCATTGAGGGGGCACATCACATGTCGAGGACACCGGCGGTCAACGAGAACCCGCAGGCTATCGCCGACAAAGCGAAGTACGAGTACGTCATGCTCACTGAGCAGCTTGGGGCCTTGGAAGACCGAATGACCGAGCTCGCAGAGGCTGGGCTGCTCGATGCCGACGAGTCATCAAATTTGCGGGACGAGGTGTTCCGCATCTGGGAGGGCGTTTGTGCGGCCACACTATTCGCGTTGGTGCCCGACGACTGGGATTTGGAGGCGGACTGGGACACCTTTGCGGAGGATTGGAACACCTACAGCGACGGCCGAACGGTGCTCACCCGGATCCGGATAGAGCCCCGGCCGCACACCGACCCTAACTCGGTACACAACGAAGAAGACGACACGTACTTGCTCCTTGACGACACCGGTGATGAGGGCGTGATTTATTACCTCGCGCCGCCTGGCCCCGCGGACGACCAACTCGTCGATGATGTCCCGCAACAGTCCGACCGGTAAGCCCGAAGGCCTGAGATGCTCACCGAGAGCCTCTTTGCCGACCCCCTGTGGGGTAACCACAGCCCCCTTGTCCTGAGGTGGCACCATGACCAACTACGGCCGTTGGTCGAGCCACTTCGCCCTTTCCTGCCGGACAACGCGACCGATCGAATGCGGTACGCGGTCGCGAGTGTCGCGCGGTCGATGGTGGTGGCGAAAAAGCAGACCGGTTACGGGGTGCACTACGCCCGGGCAAAGGATTTCTACCGCGTGCCCAAGCGGTACCGGGAAGGCGACGCCTTCTACACCTGGCACTACGTGACGGGCGCCATGGACATCTTGCGGGGCGCCACGCTAATCGAGCAAGAGGTCGGGCGCTGGTCGGGAACCTTGCGCACCTGGAGGGGATTGCAGTCGGTGTCCTGGGCGACCGCCACGCTCATGGGACTGATCGGGCCACTGGTGGACCCCTCCGAGCCCCGGGGCGTGCCCAGGCGCGTGGAGACCGTCGTCTTGCGTGACCGCGCCGACAAGGCCGACATCGACTATGTCGAGACGGCGGAGACGACGACGATGCGAGACCAGCTGCGCGTCATCAACGAAGAGGTAGCGCTGCTCGAGCTGCACCACCAAGGAGATCGGCTCGGCGTCCCGCCGCTCCGCCGGATCTTCAACGGGTCCTTCGACCGCGGCGGGCGCCTCTACTGCCACGGCGCCTCGTACCAGAACATGTCGTCCGGGCAGCGCCTCGAGATAACGGTGGCCATCGACGACACCACGCGCCCAATGGTCGAAATCGACTACTCCAACATGCACATCAGCATGGCCTACTGCGAAGCCGGGACGGCGCTACCGCCCGACGACCAATACGCCATTCGCGGATTCAGTAGGGGGCTGGTCAAGATGGCGGTGAACACGCTGTTCAACGCCGCCACCGTCCGCAAGGCGACACTCGCGATCACCGAGGCACTGCGTAAAGACCCCGAGTTGCGGGCGGCGAGCGGCCTCACTTCGAGCGATCGGGCACCATGTCTCAAGCTGGCCGAAGGGGTAGTGGCCGCGATCGAGACCAAGCATTCCGGGATCAAGGAGCACTTCGGTTCAGACTGCGGGGCGGCGTTCCAGCGCAGGGATTCCGACATGGCGATCAAGGTCCTGACCAGGATGCTCGACAGCACCGGGCGGTGCCCCCTGCCGGTCCACGACTCCTTCCTAGTAGCCGACACCGATGCCGACATCCTCGGCCGAACCATGACCGACGTGGCCAGCGAACACGGCCTTCAGCTGCGCCTCAAAGACTCCAGGCGCCCCTGATTCGACCCTGCCGGGCGCCCTCGATCAGAGCAGGTCACGGCCAGTTACCTCCTATACGAGGGGTAGGGGGGTAGAGGGAGAGGAAGCAAAGCAGTCTGGCAGGGGGGAACGAGGGGGCGATGACCAGCCTCACGCCGTTCTTCCCCTAGCTGACTCGGCCGTGCCCGCCTGCCTGGGGGTCACACGTAGGTCAACGAGCCGCTGCCCTCGGGTCCTTGCGGCACACTCGCCGCAGCTCACGACGTTGGCCTACCCATGCCGCCACTACTACCCAGCGGTTGCCGACTGGATGCTGGGGTGCAGCGATAAACATCGCACAGGACCCGCGACACCAGCGCATCATCTCCAGCGACACAACTACATCGCAAGTACGAGCGTCTGGACCCCGTGCACGCAGATGGCACGGTGGCCTCCCTGCTTGCGAGCAGGCTTTTTTGTATCGGGACTGTGCGGGAATCATCAAATCTTCCTCAAATATCGGGCCGTTAAGTACGACCCAATCGCCAGTTCGGATTCGCGCTTCGGATGGGCGGCCGAAAGCTCGGCGCCGAGCCTGGGCAGGATCTCCCACTCGGATCAACGATGTCGAGCTGGGCGACGGAGCTCAAATGCGACGCTGACGGGAGCCCAGCGGGAAGTGAACCGCCCAATTCTGACTTTCGTCACGCAGGTTCTCCGGGCGGTAATGGCAATTCGCTTACGAGGTCTCCAGCGTCGATCTCGAGGCCGTCGGCGATCTTCACGATGGTCTCCAACCTAAGGCTTCGTTGTCCCCGTTCCACCTTGCCGAGCTGAGTCCAATGGATTCCGCAGCGGACAGCTGCGGCTTCCTGGGCTGAGGCCCAGGGCCATGCGACGGTCGCGGACCCGTTCGCCGAACACGCGGGTGGTCTCGTTGAGAGGTGGCTTGGATCCGTCGTCAGACACGAGGGCAACCACATACGGCCCACGCGGAATCGACCAGAGCGTGAGGTACGCATGCGTATTGACCCCATGTCTAACCGGCCTATAAAGTTGCCACGTTGGCTCGATCACCGGCGTCCTGGGGCATCGGGCAGGCGGCTCTCAACTCCGGTTCTCCAAGAATGCGACAACCGAAATGAAATTCACGAAAGCATTTGCTGGAGGACTTGCCGCCGTCGCGTTCAGCGTGCCAGTAGTCGCCGCCACGGCGACCACGGCTGCTGCCCAGAACTACGAGCCACATGACAAGCACTTCGTGGTGGCCGACGCGTTCAAGCCGGATCGCCAAGTCTGCAACGCCCAAGGCGTGTGCTGCACCTTCGACGCGCTCGGGAATGTCGCCGACTGCCTAATTCCTGGGTCCCCTGGCTCCCCAGGCAACCCGGGCCAATACTCCGATCCCTATCCGACCAACGCCGTACCGATCCAACCGCGCGGCCCCATCGACCCAGCCCACAGCACACCCTGGGGACCCTGATTCTAGGCCGTCGAAACTGGCGACCTGGAAAGAATCGAAGAGGCAAATGATGCTCAACACCGTCGCCGCGGTAGCTGTCGCAATGGCGTTGGTCGGGGCGCCGCTGGGCTCGCTGGCGCCGCAGGGATGCCCTGCGAACTGGGTGGCCAGACCCGCCTACACCTGGCCGTACCAAATGGGGTGCTACCCGCCGGAGCCACCACCACCGCCCAACGGGCACTTCCCACCGTGCAACAGCGTCGACCCTCGATATTGCCCAGGGTTGTGGAACTGATCCGAGCCCGGCCATTGCGACTCCACGAACCGCATGCCTTGAAGGAGCGACCATCTGATGAGGGTTATCGGGGCGGTACTCGCCGCAGCTGCCCTCGCTTTAACGCCGTTGTACGCCTCGGGTAGCGCCCACGCCGACGCCGCGCAGGCGGGTTACGTCAACCAGCTGAAGGCCCACGGCACCCCGGGAACGAGCGACCAGCTGCTGGCCAACGGCTACACGATGTGCCACGCACTGGACGCCAACCACCAACCGTCGTGGGCCAACGTCGCAGCCAACTCGGCAGGCCCCTCGGGGTTGTCCTTCGTCGAGACCGCCTACGAGGTCGGCGCCGCGATCCGGTGGCTGTGCCCGGCGCAGGGCTGGCAGATCGAGGAACTGGCCCAGGCGGTCCAGGCGCCCGAAGTCCGCGCTGTGCGGGCCGGGTACGCAGGAGGCTGACCCGATGCGGCGCTTACCGGCTCGGACCATTAGGGAGGAGGAACGTGCACACCAAACGTAGTCTCACGGTGGCAGCACTTGTCGCGGCGGCCACCGTTGGCTACGCATCCCCCGCGCGGGCCGACGACGGGTTGAGTGGCACCTACAACTACGTGAACGAGACGGGCTTCACCTCGACCTGGACGGTCACCCCCTGCGGTCCCGGGTGCGCCCACGTGTTCACCAGCCACAGCGCCGCCAACTACGACCTCAAGTTGAGCAATGGCCGATGGGTCGCCACGGTCAACCCACCGGACGCGGTGCACTGCAGGGACGGCACCACGGCCCAGGCGACGGTCACCATTTCGGTCGACGCCGCAACGCTTACCGGCACCAGCACCACGACGAGCACGGCCGGGGTGTGCGGCGACCCGCCCCGAACGTACGGCCCCGACACGTTCACCCTCACCAAGGTGTCGTGATGCCCTTTCGTGCAGGGGACGACCGATGACCGCCCTCCGGATCGTGTTGCCGCTCGGCATCGTCGCCATCATCGCGGGCCTGGTCATCGGCAACACCAACATCTCGCTCGCCTCGGCGCAGGGCATCTCGTGCGGCTCCGCGTTCGGCGGGGGCTCGGGCACCCTCGACCCCTACGTGGAGACGGCGTGCGCACCGCTGCTCTCCGAGCACCAGCTCTGGGCGACCGTCTTCATCGTCCTGGGCGTGGGACTACTGATCAGCGCCGTGGTCCTCTACCGCGCCAACCAGCCCACGGCGGCGCCCACAAAGACCCTTCCGCCGCCTTCGGGAGCCACGAAGCGCGGCTGGTACCCCGACCCGGCGGGCACCGGCAAAGAGCGTTACTGGAATGGCAAGGGGTGGAGCGACCTACCGCCTCGGTGATTAACCAGCAACCGGGACATGAACGACTCGAAGGTCGGCCTCGAAATACACACTGCAGCTCCATCGGGTCTGCTTTGCTTGCCCGATGGCACTTCCACAAGCCTTAAAACCCCACGTTGTCCCGATCGAAAAGGCACTCGAGGGCGTGATCGGTGCCGTCCGTACCGCACGTTTCGACATGCGCACTGACGAGCGAGATCCAGATAGCGGTTTGAGCGTCGAGCAAGCCCGCCAGGGTATTGACGAGGCGATGCGGAACTGGGCCGCGGTCCACGAGGATTTCGTCGCCGCACTTGATGCGACATTGAACGATCTGCCCGCCTTCGAGTCGGAGATCAACTTAGCCCTCGGGGCACTGTCGGTGCTGGACGCCGGGGTTTCGACTGAGATTGCTCTCGCGCAGCCACTGGAAACGCTGGACGGGAACCTCAAACTCGCCGACGTCCCCGACTGGCCGACGGAAGCGCGCGCCGTTCTTGAGGTGACCGCTTTCGGATCCCCAGGAGCTGCAGACGAGGGCCTGATCAGGCTGCTGCAGGTTGGCACCGACGACGACCCAACCCCCGAACCCCCTGGGCAGGTCTATGGCGACGCTGTGGGCCACGCGATCCGGGTCATTCGACGCCAGACCGCGGAATCGATCACCAGTGTGTTCGTCGGACTAACTGCCGTCCCGGTCATGGACGCCATCCCACTCCCGGCCAACAAGGAACTCGTGGACGTCTTGCGCGACCTCTTAGAGGAGCCGGGCTCCTGGGCAGTGGAGGAAGCTGTCAAGGAATTGCCACGAGGTATTTCGAAGTGGTGCCGGTGGGCGCTCGGGAAGGCCACCCAACTGCTGAAAAGGGTTCTTGGTGAGCAGCGCTTCGAAGCCCTCGATAGATTGCTGGCCAAAGGTGCGACTACTAAGACCACGGACTTTATTTCCCAAACGTTGGTCTGGGTTTACGACACGGGCGACGTCATAGAGCGCGGCGAAGCGGCATTCGACCCTGCAGGCCAGCCCCTGAAGAAATCAGAGCGCAACAGGCGAGGCGCACGGCTCGGAAAGCTGGAGAAGTCCAACAAAAAGTGGTTAGGGCCGATAAAGCTTTTGTCGCCGGGAGTCGGGCATCTGTGGTACGTCCCTATTCCGCTTCCGGTTCCTCCACATGCCCTTCCTGCCGCCCCCGCCGCGGCAGCGGTATTGCTTGCGTGGACGTTGCTTTTATCCGGGGACCAACTGGACACCCGCTACCCCTACCCCAATTTCTGGAAGGGTGTTGTGCGTCGCGCAAAAGGCGAGTAAGCACGCCGGGCGATGGCGATCAACTGCGTGAGTTCGCTGGCGACCGGCGACCGATAACGGCAGCAACGCGGTTTTGGTGTCTCGAATCAGACCGATTGCCGAACAGCGTGGGATCGCCTCTCGGCGGTTCTGTTCTCCCGCGATCGGGTGTGCCGGAAGTACATCCCTAAAGCGCATTGTTCGGAAATGTGGGAGCGACCATTTTCGGTGCCCTGCTGGACCGGGGTGCCCGCGGGATCCGGCGATAATGATGATGGCCGGACATCGCAGAAGGCCCCACCGTGACGACGTTGAGGAGTGCGAAGTGGTTAAGCAATTGGGCGGCCCTGCCGCCGCGCACGGCTGGACGTGGGCGTGGCAGCGGTGTGGCCGCTTCGAGTACCGAAAGTGCTTGACGCGCTTAACGAATCCTGACCACCTGGTACCTAATGCGCCGCAGCGGACGGACGTGCAGTCCCTCCGGATCGCCGCTCGGTATGCCGCTGGGATGCCCCCGGCTCGGCGGCCAGCACCTTGATCGTCGTTACCCAGGCGTTCACCGATCACGGCGCTGCCGAAAGCAGAATCAACGTCCCCCTATCGCAAACAACGCGTACTCAACGACTTCCGGCGTCTGCTGCCACGTGGGATCAGACGCCCACTTCTCGGCCCGCTCTAGGTAACGGAGGTAGTCCGGCTGGCGCACCAAACCGGTCGGCGGCACCGTCCCTGGCGCTATATCGGGTTCATTGAGGGCGTCGCGGACCCGCTTGTCGAGCACTAGCGGTCGTGGCCGGTGAGCAGTGGTGTACCCGGCGAAATACAGCAGTTTGGTGCCGAACGACATATTCAGGCCGTCAATCTTGTGCGTATTGAGGAGCGCGTGCCAACCAGCACCAGCACCCTCAGTCCGTGTTATAGCGACGACGAACCGAATCTTGTCCTTCGCGCCGGCGGTGGCGAGGATTGTCTGGACGCGGTGCGGCCCATAGTCCTTCGGAGCGAATCCCCACGCCATAGCGATCATGAATAGGTCGACCGGATCAGCATCGGCTTGGTTGTGGATGAACCGCCGCGCGATTCCACGTTCCGCTTCTGAATGGGCAGCGAGCTTGCCGTGGGCAGCTTCGTGGCCTTGGAACGCGGCGGTCCACCGTTCGGGTACCCACCTGACGCGATGCGCGTCGACGTCGGCGACGGTGTAGCGCCGAATCCGGTCTGGTACACCGTCGTTCATCGCAACCCCGCATTACCATGCCGTGAAAGGCGTCAATCGACTGCTGACGACAGCGACGATACTCAACGTCGGCGACAGGCCGCAGCTAACCGCCTTGCCCTTGGCGACAACGGACGCTAAACCTCTTGTACCGCGGCGTCCTGCTTCTTCAAGACCTTCAGGGTCCTGAACACCGTGCTGCGACTGATTCCGAACATGGAGGTCAACTCGCTCACCGGTTCGCCCTGCTGGTATAGGCGGAGGAGTCGCTTCTGCTGGGCCGCGTCGAGCTTCATGGGCTTGGTGGCGGCCAGGCCACGGGCGAGCCGAGCCTCGCGGGATGCGGCGCGCCGCTCCTTTCCGAGTTCGAGTTCCAGTTCCGCGATCGTGGCCATGATGCTCGTGACAGCACGCCCCGTCGGGGTGCTCGTGTCCACCCCCTCGCGCAGCGACCGTACGTGGACGCCGCGGGTGGTCAGCTCGTGCAGGGCGGTGGCGACTTCCCGAACGGATCGTCCGAGTCGGTCCACGGCGACGACGACGAGGTGATCGCCTTCGCGGAGCCAGCCCATGCACTCGCTCCAGCCCGGCCGGTCACTGCCAGCGCGCCCGGAGGCGGTGTCGCTGAAGATCCGGTCGGGCGTGATCCCTGCGGCAGCGATGGCGTCGTGCTGCTGATCGACGGACTGCTGCCCGGTGGACACCCGGAGGTACGCGGCGGTGCTCATGGTCACAATGAACCACCGGAGCCCGACATTTAGTTCGATGTCAGATCTCGCGGAAGTCGGACTCGCGTTGTGACACTAGGAAATCAGACTCGGCGACCTGCGCAGATCTGACGGTTGTAGTAGAGCGCGCGCTCGGTCCCAGTTCTTTAGAAATGACAGACACTGCGCGGCGAGCGATCGGTGAGCCCATCCGGGTGCGCGCCTCGGCTCGGGCATCAGGTGATGTAGCTGAACTGCTGCAGCCGCCGGCGCGCAGTCTGCCGTTCCTCCTCGCTGAACAGGTTGGCGAATTCGGGCTCGACCACTAAGGCTTCGACGGTGAGATCCATCCGCCCACGTTCCCACAACGCCGCGAACACGTCCGACACCGCAGGGGCGGCGAGAAGCTTGCGGGCGGTCGGCAGCGGACCCAGCTGGGCCAGAATGCTGCGCAAGTAAGCCGGGTTGGAATCCGCCTCAGCCTGGGACCGGGCAAGGTTATTCATTATCCGCCGGCCGAATTCCGCTTCGGCGTCATCCTGGATCGGGTTGACCGGCAGAGGTTCTGCGCTGTGGGCGGACGGTTCGCCCGCGGCGGTGAGACTCTCGGACTCGACGTAGCCGAGCAGCGCGTCGACCGAGGTGAACACCTTGTAGCCGAGCTCCTCGAGTCGCGGCAGGTCGGCGTCCTGGGGATCAAGTTCGAGAACGACCGGGTCGCCTAGTCCCGTCTGCAGTCCCTCGGGCCAAAATGCTTCGGCGACAGCGAGTTCGGCACCTGTAGCAGGATCAGCGATTCCCGTGTCGACGTCGGGTTCGGCAAACCCCCGGGCACGCAACTCCTCGATCAGGCCGCGGAGTTGCTCGGCGCGAGGGTCGTCGGTGGCCTCGGGTTCAACTTGTAGCGGTTCAAGTGCCACCTCGTTGTGCGGGGTCTCCGGGTTGCGCAGGCTGTCGAGGAAGGCTTGCGCTGACCCGGCGAGCAGTTCGCGCCGGGCCGCCAGGAAGTCGGCGTACCGGTCGACCTGCCACAGCGCGGGGTCGGTAGGGATCCACTGCGACTGCAGCACACCCGGGTGCTTGGCCTCCACCTCGGCGAGGTAGTCCGCTGGGGCGCGCATGCCAATCTTGATGTTGGTGTCCTGGGTAAGGAAGCAGAAGTTGGCGATCGCGTTGATCTCACCGCGGTCGAATCCGTACTGGCGTAGAAGCGCTTTCGGGAAGATGTGGTGTACCTGCAGAGAGGTGAGTTTGCCGAGCAGTTCGGCGCGCAGCTGCAAGCCGCTGCCGAAGTCGCGGGCGCCGTCGACCCGGGTCAGCAGGTACAGCAGCGGGTAAAACCGGGAGCCGCGGGTCGAGCCGTGAAAGTCGTCGGGGGAGATTGTCAGCTGCCCGCCGCGAGACCGCTCGAGGGCGGTGATCAGAGCGTCGACGCCGCCGCGGGCAGCCGTGTCATAGTCCTGCTGCAGGATGGTTTCGGTGGACCCGCTGAACCGGCCCCACAGTGCGGAGTGGACGTACCAAAACAGCACTTTGTCCCGATGGGCGCTGTCGGTGAAGCCACCACCATTGAGGTGCAGCAGCCGGGTGATGACCGGTGTGGCGTAGCGGCCCATCAGAACGCGGTCGTGGTCGAGGCCCAGCCGGCCGGAGGCGGCGTCGAGGAAGGTGCCGATGTGGTTGGTGGAATCGCGCAGCGCGGTCTGGAAGTCGGTGGCCGAGACCTCGCTGAGGAAAGAGAACAGCGCCCGCCCGGTGGCGACGGCGGTGACGTTGCGCAGCAGCCACTCCAGGGAGAACTTGTATCCGCCTTTGACCTGCCAGCGGTTTAAGCTGTCCCGCAACTCGTTACGGGCATCAGGCCATTCGGCGCATAACTTTGCCAGGGCCAGGTCCCCCTTGGACAGTTTGGTGCCGCTGGAGTTGACCTTGTTGAAGATGTCGACGACTTCGTCGACGGTCGTCCCGGCACCGGTGATCTTCTCGGAGTTGAAGTTCCGGTTCCCGATCTCCTTGATCCGGTTGAGCCGTTCCAGGTAGATCTTGAGGACATTGCTCTCGACGCCAGGGAAGGCGGTGAGGTATTCGACCGGGCCCTTGCGGAACAGTTCCGTGACGTTCACCCACGCGGGGTCGCCGGCCATCTTGGTGGGAGCGTAGAACTCGAACACCTCTTTGTCGACGTTGAAGTGCAGCCCGGTGAAGGCGTTGGCATCGCCCTCGAAGAACGGCGGCGGGGTGCCTCGGATCACCCCGTACATCGAGGTCACCCGTTGCTGGCCGTCGAGCAGCAGTTGTCGGTTGCCGCTGCCGGCTACCGACCCGCGCACCGTGATGTCTTGTGAGGTGGTCTCCCACACCAGCAGACCGCCGACCGGATAGCCGCGGTAGAGCGAGCGCATCAGGCCGCGCACCTGGTCGCGGTTCCAGACGTATCCGCGCTGGAACTCGGGCAGCAGTACTGCGCCGGAGTCGATTTCGTCGAGCAGGGTGGAGAGCCGAGTCACTGAAGTGTTCCTTCGGATGTGGGGGCAATGGCGGTCACGAAGGGGCTGGGTGCTCCGTGCCAGGTGACGAGGAGTTGTTCGCGGGCGCGGGTGCATGCGACAAACAGGACGCATTTCTCCCGTTCGACGTCCTGGTCGTGGGTCTGCTTGTCCTGGTCGACCGGGGTGACGGAGCTTGGCGCCGGGATCAGTTTGGCGCCGACCCCGGCGGCGACGACGCAGCGGAACTCCAGGCCCTTCATCCGGTGCATGGTGCCGACGTTGACAGCGTCCTCGCCAGTGGCAGCCTTAATGAGGTCCACCGTCGGAATGCCGTGCGCGTGCAGGACGTCTTCGATCTTGGAGCCAGACCAGCGGGCCCGGGTGGCAATGCCTATCTCTGCGGGAGAGATGCCCTGGGCGATCCACTCATTCACGGAGATGGCGATGAAGTTTGCTTCGGCGTCGGCGGTGTCGAATCCGGCCAATGCGGGCGGGTTGCCGTGCACGTAGGATTTGCAGCCGGCGATGGAGTCCAGGCCTCCTTCCATGTCGTCGATGGGTTCGCCGCGCAGCAATCCCAGGCTCCAGCCGAGTATTTCGGCGGTGGTGCGGTAGTTGAGGTTCAGCCGTGCCGAGCGGCCGGCGATGTTGATCCCGACATCGCGCAGGCTGACCCGGTTATCGTAGATGCGTTGGTGGGTGTCGCCGGCGATGAAGATATCGTCGCCGACGTGCGGAGCAGCGGCGCGCAGCAGTCGCCACTGGTCGGGACTGAGGTCCTGGGCTTCGTCGATGATGATGTGGCGGTAGGGCTTATCGGTGCTGGCATTCAGCAGTGTGGTGGCTTCCCGCCGGATGGTTTCGTGGGTCCAGGCGCCTAGTTCGGTGAGTAGCTGTTCGAATTCCCACATCGCCTGCCAGGCCTGGGCGCGCTGCGCTGAGCCGAGCGGGCGCCCCCGGCCGGTGCGTTTGGCAGCCAGATAGGCGTCGGCAGAACTGATTTGGCGGGCAAGAATGACCTGGCGCCACTCCTCGGTCAGGAACACTTCGGTGAAGCTGAGTCCGAGTTTGTCGATGACGGACCGCCAGAGCCGCTTCTCCTCATCGGCGCTGATGAGGCGGGGGGCGCCGTGGGCGCGGCGGAACACGCGGTGGGCCAGTTTGTCGACGTGGGCGACCTCGATGCGGTTCTCAACATCCTCATCGTCGACGATCATGTCCAGCCCGTTCTGCAGGCTGTCGGACAGGGTGGACGTGAACGTGGTGACGAGCACTCGTCCGTCGTTGCGTCTGGCGAGCATGTGCGCGCGGTGCAGCGCCACAACGGTTTTGCCGGTTCCTGGCCCACCAGTGACCCGCGCCGGGCCGTTATAAGACGCGTCGACTACGGCGCGCTGGGTGGGGTGCAGGTAGACCCGCCAGGTGGCGAACGGGTAGGCGAAAACGTTCATCAGCTCGTCGGGGCCGTGGACTAGGACGACACGGTCGCGGCTGCGCAGCACGGCAGCATCGAGGTCATCCGTGTCGACCGGTTCGGCCAGGATCGCCGCACCCAGGTCCGACCACACCTCGTCGGGGGTGAAGCCAGCGGCCAGGCCGGCCAGAACATCCCACTGGGTTTCGGGCAGCAGTGCTTTGGCAGCCTCAAGTTGGGTTTCGCTGCTTAAGGCACGGGCGAACTTCAGGGTGTCGTCGTCGATGCCGAGCCGATTGAGGTCCGCGTTACTGACGTTGGCGAATAACAGCGTGTCAGTGGCTCGGGCGGTCTTCTGCAGTTCGGGGAGGGACTCTTGCAGGGCGGCCTCGTCGCGGATCTCGATGCCTCCGGTGGCCTTATTCACCGAGATGTTGCTGCGCTGGGCCCAGTCGTAGGCGTCGTCGTGGGGCAGCACCTTTAACAGGGTGTAGACATCGCCGGTTTCGGGGGCCAGCAGGATGCCGCGCCAGGACTGGTCGATGCGGATCGACCGAAACCGGGGGTTGCGGGCATTGTTGATCTTCTCCAGGTGCAGCCCTGTGTGGGTCGCGGTGTCGAACTCGTCAAACACCTCGGTGACCCGTTTGGCGACTGGCTTCTCCAGCTTCACCAGGTCAGACAAAAAACCTTTGTCGATGGCGAGGGTCGGCATGTCGGTAGCTACTCCCCAAATGTGTTGTCAGCGTATAGCGGGACTCACTTGCGATGACGGGGACCCGATCCTGCCGGGATGTCGGCGAGCGGCGTCCACCCCTTGCCGCCCTTAGCCATCGCGTGGGCCATGCGGTCGTAGGCCTCCATGACGAGACGCTTGGTACGGTACTCGCGGAGGTCGCGTTCTTCGTATTTGCGGACGACGTTGAAGGAGTCGAGGACATGTTCGGCCTCGCCGCGATGGAGGCCGAATAAATGGAGGAATGCGGCATCCAGATCTGCGCGGAGAAGCCTACGTCGTTCGGAATCCCAGCGGAACGGCGTCCCATCATCACCAAGATCCTCTGCGTAGGGCTTGAGACGCCAGGAGGTATAAGACAGTTCGAGCACATATGGCACCACCCAATCGGCAAGAGATGATTCGGGTTGCCATTCGATCGGATCGGCGAACGCCTGAGGCAGTGGACAGGCCAGCTGCTTAACGGTGAAGTACTTCATAGACGTGCCGCTGATTTTCTGCTTCGCAACGTAATCGAATGCGAGACTTGACCACACCGCGTGCAGTTGGACCGCAGACACGACGCTGCCTGGGAACGCTAGAAGAAACTTGTCACCGACCGCCGAGGTGGGTAGCACTGCTGGTATAAACGTCCGCTCATTGCTCGCGTTGGTGATGTCGCGCCAGCCGAGTAACCAAGCTCGGTCCCACTTTCCCTCAAGGGCGCGAACAACTTCGGTCCGTTCTACCCAATACCGTGCCAACGGCTCCATATCGGGGTCGTCGTGCTCTTTCTCGGTGGACCGGGGAAGCGTGCCCTTGTTTAGCTGCTTCTGTGTGGCCCCAAGGTAGGTAGCGAAGCGATGGTCGAAGTGGCTGAGCATCTTGGCCTCGTACAGCGGCAAGAATTCCTGGTGACGACGTTCGTAAGACCACCCGTCGAAATGAGCATTCGTCAAGTCATCGGATGAGTGAAACAAGTGCGAGGCAGAGGCCATGTTGAAAAGTCCTTGGCTAAACGTCAGTCCCCAGGGATTTCCGTCTGGGTCGTCGTCGCGGAGGAGGACCGGATGGCGGTCATAGACACCCAAGGTGATGTCGGCGTCTATGCGACTGCGGAATACCGGCAGAGTTCCCGTATTCGGGTTGAGTTTCAGCACTTCGTTTGGCGCAAGTTCGAAACGGCGGCTGGACAAGTCAGCAACATAGCGAGTGTAAAACGCAAACCGGCTCCGCTTGACTTGGCGGCCAGTGCCAAGCATCACAGTTACAGCGAACCGCAGCTGATTGTGGACGTCGGTGAAAATTTTGGCTTCATTTTCGAAGTCGTAGAACGCATACAGCCGCCTCTTGCTCAGCGTGTTGGAGAAGAACGCTGATGTGGTCTTGTCTGTGGCCAATCCGGTCGGAGTGAGTATTCCTGCGGCGCCGTGCGGTCCGACGACGGTGCGCATCGTCTCAGCAAACACGCTATAGGTGTTGATCTTTCCTGTGGCTGTCAACGGATAGCGTCCGCCACGAACGAAATGTGTCGTCGCCTCGGACTCGCGAGCGGCGTCTCGGTATCGCTGATAGAGGTATGGATCGGTTTCTTTAAGTGCCTCAATCATTTTCTTGCGGGTCGCAGCGTTGGCTGCTTCTGCGATGTCGTCGCGCCCTAGATTGCTGAAGAACTGCTTGTCTTCAAGCTGAAGCGTTTCCCAGGGCGGATTACCAATGACGCAGGAGAAGCCGCCGCTCCACCCGGTGACCGGATCTTCTCCGCCCTCACCGACCGTGAAGATTGCGGGAAACTCCAAGTGCCAGTGGAAGAACCGGTACTGGCGAGCCAGCCCATCAATTTGCTTGACGATGCTGTCCGGAACATGCTGCCCTTCGGAAAGGGCACGCAGCGTGGCATGGGTGATGCCATGGCCGGAGCTGTGCGCGCCAGTCTTGGGTTGGACGAAGGCGACGCACCAGGCATCCGCGGCCCGCTTAGCGGCCTTGAGATCGCGATCATGTTCGAGCTTGCGCCAGGCGTCGGAGCGGGTGCGCAGTTGGGTGAGGTTGGCGATGGTGCCGGCGTCGGCTTCCATGGCGGCCCTGTGGAATTGGCCGGTGTCGACGTTAAGAGTTTCAGAGCCGAATTCGAAACTAAGCTGGTCGGCATTGGCTTCGCGTTCGGCCTTGTTGCGTGCCTTCAGTTTTGCGGTCCAGGTCTTGTCGTCGTCGCCGAGAGCGACGAATGCAGTATCTGGGATGTTCTTCTTCAGCAGGCCCGGGGTGGTGCCGAGCAGGGCGTTGCCGACGCGGAAGTGGGCGTCGAGGAACGGCAATGGCCGGCTGGCGTCGAAGGCTTCTAACCAAAGCGCGACTTTGGTGATCTCGATGGCCAGGTCGTTGACGTCAACGCCGTAGAGGCAGCGTTCAATGACGTCGGCAGTGGCCGCGCGGACGGCGGCGGGGCTGGGTTCGGTGTCGCCGGTACGGACCTCGGCCAGGGTGGTGGCGATGCGCCGCGCGGCACCGACCACGAAATGTCCGCTGCCGCAGGCGGGGTCGACGACGGTGAGCTCCAGCAGCGCTTTCTCCGCGTCGGACTGTTTTCGGGCTTCTACGATCAACGGATCGAGCGTTTCGCTGAGCACGACGTCGATGAGTTCGGTGGGGGTGTAGTAGGAGCCGGACTTCTTGCGTTCGTTGCCAGCGGCGACGGAGAGGCTAAAGGTGTGGCCAGCGGGGTCGTAGCGGGGGGTGTAGGCGAGCAGCCCCTCGTACATGCCGCCGAACTCTTCGCTGTCGAGGTTGCGGTAGTCGACGTTGCGGGGGGCGCCGGTCTGCGGGTCTTCGATCTGGGACAGCGCCTTGACCGCCGCGAGGAAGGCATAGTTGGGCAGCCGGGCGCCGTTGAGGATGCCGAGGAAGTCTCGGGCATACAGGCTGGCGCCCAAGCCGCTGAGCCCGAGGGCGGGCAGGCCGTTGCTGGCCAGGGCGTCCGTGACGATCTGGTGGGCATCCCACAGGTCGGTGTGGCGGCCCCCGGCGTGGGTGGTGGCCAGCTTGCGCAGCCGTGCGGTGGAGAAGTAATTGGAGTAGCGTTGCCGCGCTGCGGGTTTGGCGACGTCGGTGTGCAGCAGCTCCCGGTCTTCGGCGACGAACAGCACGATAAGCCGATAAGCGATGCGCAGCAGGGCGCGGTGCAGGTCGCGGTCAGCGTCGGGGGCGCTGGCCAGCGCGTCGCGCAGGTGAGCGTTGTCCGGGCAGGCCAGGAAGCCGTTGCCGAGGTGCTCCATGGCGACGGCGATGCCGTTTTGCAGGTTGAGCCGGGCGCGTGAGCCGACATCGATGGCCTGTAGGCGCCAGCGTTCCAGCCAGCAGTTGTCCAGCCGGGCTTCGGGCAGTTCGGCCTCGGCGTCAGCGTCTGCCTCGTCATCGCTCTCGACGGCAACAGCAGCAGTTTGTTTGGCGGCCGCGTCGGTGAGCCGGGGGGCGAAGCGCGTGGCGTGCGCGGTGAGGAACAGCAACCGGAAGTCGGCGTAGAGCTGGTTGGCGAAAATCTCGTCGAGGTCAAACTCGACGTAGGACTGCCGGGACAGTGCCGACGCATCGCGCAGCAGCCGCAATTGGCGGCCGTTGGACAGGATTGCCCACAGCGCCCGGTCTTCCCGGTTGAGGTAGTCCTGCACCATCGACTGCGGCGCTCGGGCGGCGACCCCCCCGGTCTTGGCATCCAGGGCCACCCGGGCGCCCACCAAGTGGATGGGCACCCAGGCGGTGGGCGAGGCGGCGTCGGGGTAGGACCAGCGGTGGGAGATCGGGAAGTGTGCCGTAGCGGTATCGCCCAGTCCGGGCTTGACGTCGAGGCCGCCGCTGACGACTTCGATTCGGCCCCAACCGAGCTCGTAGAACAGCGGCAGCAGCCACTTGTCCCGAGTGACCTTCGTGGCCGGGTCGGTGGCGGGAAGTTTGGCCAGCGCTTTGTGCCATTCGGCGTAGGCGGCCAGCATGGCGTCCCAGGCCCTGGCGATGGCGGCGTTGACCGTCATCCCGGGAGGCAGATGGTAGTCGGCGGCGGTTTGGCCGGGCATCCGCAGCTCGGCGGCGTTGGCTAGGACGTCACCGGTGAGCACGGTGCCCACGGTGCTGATGAACCGGAACGCGGACAGCGCGCTCATCGGGCGGCCCCTTCTGGGAGGAACACGTAGACCCCGAGCACGTCGGGGGGTGGTAGCAGTTTGGCTGTCACCGCCTTGCCGCCGGCGCGGCTGCCAGCGCGCACGTCACGGTGCTCGGCGACGAGCTGGTCGGCTTTGTGCCGGCCGGTGGCCTCGAGGTGCCTGTGCAGGTCGGTCAGGCGGTGCAGGGCCCGGGTCAGCTGGGTGTCGGCCAGTGCGTCGGCGACGTTGGCGGTGGGCGGGATGGTGAGCAGCTGGTCGACCTCGTCGGTGGGCAGCCAGTCGATCTGGTCGCCGGTGGCGGTGTAGGCCAGGAAGTGGGCGTCCTCGGCGACTTGGGTGACGGTGGCGCGTGATCCGGGCAGGGTGACCTCGAAGCGGTAGCGCACCACCAGCAGTGTGGTGACCTTGTGCACGGCGGAGGAGCGGGCCACCGCGGCGCGCCGGCCGGGCCGCAACAGCGCGGACAGGGTGGGGTCGAGCGCGGCGTCGAGCACGTAGCGGGACAGGGTTTCCACGACGGGGTCGACGCGGTTTAGTACGTGGTGACCGGGCTGCACGGGCAGGGAGCGGTGGAAGTGCAGGCGGTGGTCCTTGGCCGCGGGAAGCTGGTTGCGCACTTCGGGGGGCAGGGTGTCGGTACGGGCGGTGAAGCCGTCGGTGGTGTCTGCGATGGTGGCGCCGAGCAGGGACAGCGCGGCGCGGGCGAAGTGTTCGGCGTCGGCGGGACCGCCGAGGGCGCTGCGGATCTCGTCGAGGAGTTTGGATACCGCGGCGGGTTTGATGCCGGCCTGGCGGAACCGGGACCGGGAAGCCTTCTCCCGTTCGGCGACGTTGAACCATTCGACCTCGACAGCTTCGGCCAGCGTATGCGAGGTGGCCGCCCCGAGGTCGAAGGCCAGTTGTTCGGTTTCTTTGCCGCGCAACAGCAATGACTCCCAGATGGCTTTCATGACGGTGGTGGAGTCCACCGGCACCGGCACCGACACCCCTGTGGCCTTCAGGATTTTGTTGTGCCGGCGGATCAGGACGTCGAGCACGATGCCGTCGATCCCGTTGTCCTCACCGAAGTAGGTGATGGTGCGCACCGTGTCGGCTTGCTGGCCGAACCGGTCCACCCGGCCTTCTCGTTGCTCGTGGCGGGTGGGGTTCCAGGCGAGGTCATAGTGCACGACGGCGGTGAAGCCGTCCTGCAGGTTGATGCCTTCTGAGAGGCAGTCGGTGGCGATCAGCAGTCGCGGGCCGGGGTGGTCGGTGAGGGTATTGACCCGGAGTTCGCGCTCTTCTGGGGGCAGGTTGCCGGTGACCGCGTCGATGCGCAGGCCGGCAACCTTTTTGGTCAGGGCGGTGCCCAGGTGCTCGGCGAGGTAATCGGCGGTGGGGATGTAGCGGCAGAATACGATGGGGTGGTAGCCGTCGGTGAGCAGGCCGGTCAGCAGCGGAATGAGCCGCTTGAGTTTGGCGTCGGCCTTGGGGCCCTTGAGCTCTGCTGCGGCAGCGGCAAGTTCGCGGAGCCGGCGTTGGGTTTTGGTGGGTTTGGTGTGTTCTTCGATGTCCCAGCCGAACGCGGTGTCCTCGCCTTCGGTGGTGTCGTCGATATCGGTGTCCAGGATGCGGGGTTCGGCTCGGGCGTCTAGGGATTCGGTGGTGTCGTCGGCGCTGAGCGCGGCCCGATTGAGCAGGGTCTGTTCGGCGGCGGCAGGGCTGGAGGCCAGGCAGCGCAGCAGAGCGATGGCCGACCACCAGCGGACCCTGCGGTGCACGGCGGTCAGCGTCGGGTCGTCGACCTCTTTGCGGACAAAGGCCATGACGTTGTCGAACAGCTCCCGGTAACTGGAGGTCAGCTGATACGAGGTCTCGGTGGACTGCCGCTCCGGGAACGGGGTGTCCTCGTCGAGGTACTCGCGGATGTCGGCGCGCTGACGCTGAATCATAAACTGTGCCAGCAGCTTTCGGTCGTTCTCCCGATCGCGGCCGGACAGGTCTGCGGGCAGGTCGGCCAGGCGGGTGTCGAGCAGACCGATGAGGGACTGCCAGGCCTCATCGTCGCCGCTGTGCGGGGTGGCGGTCAGCAGCAGCAGGTGGCGGGTGGGGTCGTCGGCGATCTTGCGCAGCAGCGTGTAGCGCAGGTGGGCGTGCGAGGTTTTGGCCGCGGTGGATGCGGCCACGCAGGTGTGAGCCTCGTCGACGATGACCAATTCCGGGCAGTACACCGCGAATTCGTCGCGGCGGGTGTGCTGCTTGATGAAGTCGGTGGAGATCACCAGATGGGGGTAGTGCTCGTAGAGGGTGGATCCGAACGGCACGGTGCGTTGCAGCCGGTTGACGGTGGAGGGCAGCAGCAGTTGGGCGTCGATGCCGAACTTGGTGGCCAGTTCGGACTGCCACTGTGGGGCCAGCTGCGGGGAGCACAGCACGGCCAGTCGGTCGGCGTCGCCGATGGCCAACAGTTCAGCCACGATCAGCCCGGCTTCCACGGTTTTGCCGATGCCGACCCCGTCGGCGATCAGCAGCCGGGTGGTGTCTTGGGCGGCGGCCATCATTAGCGGCACCAACTGGTAGTTGCGGGGGGTGACGCCGATGCGGGCGAAGGAGCGGAACGGGCCGCCGGTGGCCTGAAACGACAGCCGCAGCGCGTCGCGCAGCAGCCGGGCGCGGGTGCTGTCGCCGCGGTCCTCAACCGTGGGCGGGGTGAACACCGACGGGGTAGGGTGGTCGAAATCGCGCAGCAGCAGCGTGGTTTCGGCGTCGCTGCCGCCCAGTGGACGGGCGTGCAGCATGGTCTCGGTGCCCCCGGGGATGACCAGCCAGTCGCGGCCGCGGGCGCGAACCAGGGCGCCGGGCGGGAAAGTGGTCGCCGTCATGCGCTGGGGTTCCCGGTGCCGAAGATGTCGGGATGCGCCGCAATGGCAGGCAACCAGCCTGCTTCGACGTCCGTGTACTTGAATCGCATTACCAGCCAGCCGAGTTCATCTTCAAGCCTCATCTGCGCTTTGTCGTCCTTCTGATGCTGGTGATCGCTGTCATGAACCGGGCCGTCGATGAACACAGCGACGCTCATCCCCGGTGCGTGGTAGGCGAAGTCCGGGCGAACGTAGTAGCCGTCGACGATCTGCTGCGCTTCGTCGGGCAGTCGGTATCCATGGGCCTTGAGCAGGTCGAGGAATTCCCGTTCGAGGCTGTTGCTGACGGCCGCGAGCTTCTCGTACTGCTCGTCGGGGGTCTTGCTTGCGTCGGGTTCCGCTTCGGTTGACGCCCGAGCCAGACGTTGCAGCAGCCCGAGCACGGTGTGGCGGTCGAGGTGCTGGTGGTCCCATTGGTTGGAGTACGACAGCAGGCAGTCGTAGCAGGCTTGGGCGCAGTCCTCTCGGGCGTACGGGGCACGGCGCCGGTCCTCGCCGGTGTCGGGGTCGAAGTGGAGCAACTCCAATGCCTTTCGGGCGACAGTTCGCAGCTGGCCGTCTTCGGTGGCGACTCTCCGCAGCACACCGGCCCCGCCTTCGGCTGCTTCGAAGAACAGAAGTCGCGACCAGGCATTGTCGCCGGTGTGGCCGGGCAGCGGCTCGACCGCCAGTTCGCTGCTCTCCAGTTGGTACACCGTTTCAACGCCACGCTTGAGGGCATACATCAGCGCCATCCGCTCCTCAGTACCAATGCCGGGGGCCAGGTTCATCACCATGGCGTTGCGGCGGTCTTCCACGTAAGGCACGACCAGCCGGATGCGGGGGTCCTGGCCTTCGACGTTCTTGGCCAAGTCGGCCTCCTTGGCCCACCGGCCTTCCAGGGTGTCGAGTAGATAGCCCTTGACGTGTTTGTCCTTGCGGCGTCGTAGGCCGACGTTCATGCGGCGGATCAGTGCTGTGTCGCCGTAGGTGATCGCGGCCACCTCGTGGTCGTCAACGGTGATGGTGCTGGTGGTTTGCCCGGCGCGTTCGCCGTGTGGCACGAACCGGATCGAGGTGACGATTTCGTAGCCGGCGCGTTGCCGTTCCTCTTCGTCGGCGCTGATCCGGTCGCGGCGACGGGTTTTCACCGACATCAGCCGCATCATGTGGGTCAGCGTTTCGAGGGAGGCGCCGTTGCAGTGCTGGCACAGTTCCACACCGGTGGGGTTGTCGTGCAGGTAGCCGCAGGTGTTGCAGCGCTTAATCTCGGTGATGTTGACCCCGGCGCCGTCGTCGCGGGCCGGCAAGCTGACCCGGTCCACCTCGTAGCGTGCGCCCTCGTGGTAGATGAAGGCGTTGGGGCCGAATTCGCTGATCGCGATGAACCGGGGCCGCTGCACGTAGTCGCCCTGGCCGTTCTTGGTGCGCCGGTCGGCTGGGATGAATGCCGCTAGCGGCAGCCGGGGGAAGGAGTAGCCGGGCAGGAAGCCCTCGGAGGCGAAGTAGCGGTAGGGGTAAAAGTCGCTCTGCACGATGTCGTCGACTTGGCCGCGAAGCAGGTCCAGGGCGGCGCGGGCCTCGATGATGCGGGCTCGGGCGCCGCGTTTGGCCGGTTCGGAGGCGCCGATCTCCTTGAGCACTTTGTTGGAGGCGTCGAGTTCGGCCAGCGCTTCCCTGTATAGGGTGCGCCACCGGTCGGCGGCATCGTTGAACTGCGCGGGGGCGCCGGCAACGGTGTCTTTGACCCAGTCTGGCCTCCACCATGGTGCCCGAGTGACCTCCGGCGTGGCGGCCAGCACTTTGGTGATGGCGGCGGTGGCGCCGGTGCGGGCGGCGTCGGAGTTGATGGTGGTCAGCACCTCGGCACGCAGCGGCAGGCCGGCCTCGTCGATGTCGATCAGGTCGACCATGCTGGCCTTAAGGTCCAGCTCGCAGGTAGCCAACCAGATGGAGTGGGCGTGCGCCCGGACTAGATCCTGGTTGCCCAGTTCCAGCCGGGGCGGGGCCACCGTCCCGGCGACCATGTCGTGGCTGCGGCCGAAATAGTAGGCGTCGTGAGCGTTTCCAGTGGCGCAGTAGGTCAACACTACGGCGGGCTGCCCGGAACGACCGGCCCGTCCGGACCGCTGCGCGTAGTTGGCCGGGGTGGGCGGGACGTTGCGCATGCCGACTACGTTGAGGCTCTTGATGTCCACGCCAAGTTCCATGGTCGGCGAGCAATAAAGCACCGGCAGTTTGGCATCGCTGAACAGCTTTTCGCGTTCCTGGCGAATGGTTGGTTCAACCTGGGCGGTGTGTTCGCGGGCCTCCAAACCGACAAGTCCCTTGGCGGTCTCCTCATACAAATGCCTGAAGAACGGGTTGACCCGGCCCTGTTTCTGGTTGCCGCGGATCGGGTCGGGTGCGCGGGATTCCCCAGGTGCGGAACGCCATTCAATCAGACTGGACTTGATCTGGTAGCCGGTGCGCTTGTTGCGGCCCTTAGTCTCGGCGAGAATGCCGGCCTTGGCCATGGTGGCGAAAAGGCCGGCGATGACGACGTCGGCGTCGGCGGGCTTGAGCCGGTGGTCGTGGCGCGGGAAGCGGTCATGGCGGCGCAGCCACCGTCCGTAAAGGCCCAACCCGGAGACGTAGAGGTCGCCACCGAACGACCCGCCGCGGGGCCGGCTGCCCGGAAAGGCGGTGCCGGAGTAGACCCCGGTCTCATCCGACAATGTCCACGGCGCTTTGAGCCATTGGGCGCTAGCGCGTTTGATCGCGTCATATTTCTCCTCGGTGAGGAACTCCGACTCGATGCACAGGTTGCGCCGCATCTCGTCGAGCAGCGCATGCATGACCTTCGCGCGTGTGGCCGGTTCGGCCCCGGCCAACGGCTGGCCGGCGTCCTGCCACTTGGTGTCGTCGGCAGCCAGGTCGTCGAGCCCGCCGTAGCTCAGGCGCAGTTGCCCGGTCTGCTCGAGGTTGGGCATCGTGATGCGCCAGCCGCGTTTCAGGTCGGCCCACACCCGGTAGGTCACAACGTCGCGCAAGGCGCGGGCGACCTTCTTGCTGGGCATGGGTTCCAATGCGCTTTCCGGGTCGCGGGCGAACAGGGTGAGGTCGCCGCCGAGCGCCTTGAGCACCTCCATGCCGAGGTTGTCGTCGGTCAGCGGTTCCTCGGGATGCAGTTCCTCCTGGTGCTTGGCGGCCCGGTAGAGCGCCGACCGGACCAGACCGACCAGGGCGAAGTCGTTGAAGTGGCCGGCCTGCAGGCTGGCGTCCTGGCGGTTGTCGCTGAACGCCAGGAACTTTCGGGCCTCGGCGTCGAGGTCGGACTGCGTTCTCAGGGTGCGCACCACCGACTGGGTGAGCACCGTGACGGCGCTGGCACGCCCTTCGGTGCCCAGGCTGGAGACCCGTGAGAATTCCGACTGCTGGGAACTCTCGTAGCTAGTTTTGCAGGACGGGCAGAAGTCGAGGCGTTCGAAGAACGCCACCGGCAGGCCGTCCTCGACAACGGTGCCGAACTGGTCAACCCGGTAGCCGACCGGCAGACGGTTCACACGTGTCTTGTCCAAACTGCGGTGCTCGCCGTCGACGATGATCCAGTCCTCGGGGAGCATGTCGAGCACGGCGGGGTCGGCGGGGCTTGGCCAGGGTGCGCTCGAGAGGAACAGCAGTCCGGTGGCGTCAGCCTGCTCGCCGCGGGTGTCGTTGAGCGGTCGCGGACTGAAATTCTCGGCGTTCTTGTCGAGGTTCACCACCAGGAATTCCTGGCCGCATTCGCGGCAGAACGCCAGCGGGAACAGCGGCCGACCCGGCGTTCCGTGCGGGGCGCTGCGCTGGTACTGCGTGGTCAGGTAGCGGTTTTCGGCGGCTTCCAGGGTGGTGTACACGGTGTCGCCCTTACCGATGAACTGGTGCAGTTTGAACGCGAACAGCGTGACACCCGCGGGGTCGCAGACCTTCGAGCCGGCCAGCAACAGCTCGCGCAGCCGTTTATCGCAGGTCTTGGCGTCCACACCGGTCAGCGCACTCAGGTCGGTGACAGCGGTGCTGAGCCGTCTCGGGGACTGCCGCGCGAGACGACCTTCCTTGTCGGTAAGCCCGAACGTCTCTTCAACCCAGACGGCGAGGGGATCGACCCGCAGCGCCTCCCACGTGGTGGCGGCCTCACGGCCGAGCCGGGCGGTCAGGGCCGCCGGGTCGGCACTCCCCGTGGTGGCCCGGCGCAGGGTTTCGTCGATGACGTTGCCGGCGGCGATCGGGGTGCCGAAGATCATGGTGGCCACCGCGGCGACCTGCTCGCGCTGGGCAGCGCGAGTGCCCGGGCCGGCCATGGTGGCGCTGGTGCCGATGCACTGCAGCGCGTCGGCGCCGACAGCGCCGCGCAACCGGCGCACCAGCATCGCGACGTCGGCGCCCTGGCGGCCGCGGTAGGTGTGCAACTCGTCGAGCACCAAAAACGATAGGTTCTTCGCGCTGGCAATCAGGCCCACCCGCTCCTTTGGGCGGGTCAGCATCAGTTCAAGCATCACGTAGTTGGTGAGCAAGATGTCGGGCGGCTCGGCCAGGATCCGCTCCCGGTCCACCCGCGACTCCTGGCCGGTGTAGCGCTCGAAGGTGACCTTCGGGTGCTCGGCGCCGAGAAACTTCTCCAGCTCGTTGCGCTGGCTGTTGGCCAGGGCATTCATTGGGTACACCACGATCGCACGCACCCCTTTGCCGGAACCATCGCGCAAAACCCGGTCGACGATCGGCACGATATAGGCCATCGACTTGCCCGACCCGGTCCCGGTGGTCAGCACGTACGATTCTCGCCGGTTGGCGACCTCGAAAGCGTCGGTCTGATGCCGGTGGAAGGTGATCTCGCGGCCGGGGTCGCTCGGCTCACTGCGCACCCGGAAAATCTCCGCGGCCGCCGGGTGCAGCACCTCGCGGCCGATCAGTTCGCTGACCGTGCCTCCGGGTTCAAAGGCGGGGTTGAGCGCCAGCCACGGTTCGGGCCACAGCAATCCGCCGTCGATCTCGTCATCGACCTTGGTGCGCACCCGATCGTCCTGAATGTTCAGGAACCCCTCGACGAAGGACTTGTAGTCACTTAGTACTTCGTCAAGAACACCGAACGCGTCCACCGTCGCACCCCCATTCGAGCCCTGATCACAAACCTATGACCATAGTTCTCTTTCCGAAGAGGATCTGGCGTTTGCCCGTGCCAGCGGCAGGGGCCGGTCTTGGCCAGTGCACCAGGCCGGTCGGGGACAGGAGCCCACCAAGAGCTCGAGGGTCCCGGGTTCAACGTTCGAGTCGTATCTCGAGGGTCGCTTTAGGGCACTGGCTTCATCCCGGTCAATTAGGGTGCGACTCCGCTGAAGCGCTGTACGTTACGCCGTGCTCTTTGAGCCAGCTGCCGAACGCCAAAGTTGGCATCGTTTCGTCCTTATAGCGTCGTGCGACGATCGCAAGGAGGTCATCACCGCCTTCTGCGCCCAGTGCGGCACACAGGGGTCCAATATTTTCCGGTGCGACGTGGTAGGTGTACTCGAGGTCGTCGCATTGCCACTGGGCGGAATCCAGAACCTTGAGGGTGAACCCGTCAGCCGCTGTATACGATGCCCAGCTGGTCAGTCTGTGCTCATTGCCGTTCGGGCAGTCGTCAGGTTCGCCACGGTAAAAGGGTTCGAGGGCTTCGTCGTCGGTGTCGGCCACAACGCTATCGTCCACCGACCCGGCGGCCTTTTCGACAAACAGGGCAGCCTGAATATCGGCCTCACTGGGATTTAACGGCTCAGGCTCTGACACACAGGTGCGCCACCTCGCTCATCATTCCCAACAGCTTGGCCCTCGCTTTCCAAGGCTCTGCGCCGAGCGACGCCGGGGCTGGGGACGCGGGATCGCCTGGCCGGCGGCGCCACCTTCGTGTAGGGCAAGTATCGGCGGACGAAAGCGGCAGCGAAAGTTGAGGTAGCTGATATGAATTGGTACGAGAAAGCGGTCCAGGCCGCCAACCGGATCGACACGGCCCACACAACGCCGTGGAAGTTGGCGAGTGCCTACGCCCTGCTGTCCATCGCGGAAAGCCTCGCGGGGCAGTTGCCAGTCAGCCGGCAATCGGCCACAACGCGCCAGGAGCCAGCAGTTGCGGCGCCCAACGGCGGGATTCTTACCCTCGCCGAAGTTGCGGAGATGACACGCCAACAGCCGTCCACATTGCGGTGGTGGCGAGCGGTCGGCCAGGGTGGACCTAAGTCGTTCAAGCTCGGTCGGCGGGTGATGTACCGCCGGGCCGACGTCGAGCAGTGGCTGGCTACCCAGGTGGACGGCGCACGATGAGGGAGCACCGAGACGATGCAGGAATACCTCGACAAGGTTCTGCCCGGCACCTCAAACCGCCGTACCGTCGAACAACGACCACCAGCGATAGAGGCAAAGCAACGCCGCCTGCCCGGTAAGCCACGGCCAGCCGATGACGTCCTTGCCGAATATGAGAGCCACAACAGGAAACGACGCGAACACATCAAGCCTCCGCTTTGGAGGTTCTGGGCGCCCGACCCCAGCGACGTATTCCGGTGGCGTATCGAACTCGATTGTGGGTGCATTGAAGAACGGTTGAAGAACTCGTATTGCGCCGCGGGCAAACCGAAACCGGATAGCACCATCGCCACGTCTTCCGATTTTGACGGGTTGGCCCAGGAATGGCTGCCACCGGGCGAGTTCGTGTGCTGCGGCAAGCACCCAAAGAGGCTCAAGCCAATCCGCAACGTTGCCGATTGGGGCTACCGCGAGGTGCGGGAGTTCCCGGCCGATCCGGTCGAGCCGCCACAGATGTGGGCCGACCACCCCGACATATGGGCAGTCATCCGGCACCCCGAGCCGCACAAATCCGCGTTCTGGAAAACCCTGCTGGATTGTGGGCACTTCGCCGACGTGGTTACCGATGTCGATTGGAAACCCGAAGACGGCCTGACCCATCCCACGCCCGAACGGCTTAAGGAAATGCGGGCCGAGAGGGCGGAGCTAGACAGGTGGCACAAGCACCTGTTGGACGCCGACTGGCCTCGGCCCGCCCCATTCCACGAGTGCTACATGTGCTCTGTGGTGCGGAGGCTGGTGGCCTATGAACCCGTCGATTGGGTTTCGCCCAAGCCAGACCCCATCAAGCCACCGAAACCGAAGCCGCCGTCGCGCAAGTCGCTAGAACGACGTTTACATAGGCTCGAGTCCGATGCAGCGCAGCTGCGGGAACAGCTGAGGAACCTTCCAATCGAAGATTGAGCCCCACCCGCCGTCATCTCTCGACCAAGCGGATCGAGCCACTCACCACGCGAGAACCCCTGGCGTGGGTGCTAACTCGTTAGGCCCCGGCCTCAAGCCAGTTGGCGAGGCCGGGGCCGTTCGACTAGAGCACAGGCCTCACGGCCCTCTCCAACGCTGGTCCCGAAGCCGTTTGTTTCACCGGCCGCATCGGAGTGCACTGTTAACAAGTTTAAGGGACGCTTACTCATTCGAGCGACGGCCACACCCCGCCTGTGAAGATTTCAGTCCCCGGCGCAATCCGACCAGAAATCCGCACTAACAGTCGCGCATGCCAGGGCGCACCGTGGTTGTTCTGCAACAACTCCACAACTCCACCCCCAGCGCGCACCTGCCGGGCATAGTCGACAAGGAGGTCGGGCATCCACCCGATAGCCGCGCCGTCGGCTGTTCTGAGCAGCAAGGCCCTTGGGTTGACCACGTTGGTGCTGTCATCGTCCAACACGAGCCTGTCGCCCGCACGGAGCGCATTGGCGTTAGCTTCCGTCCTATTGTCACCCACGGCGTACCGGACCCCACGCGCTAGAAAAATTGCCTCGGTGGCACCGTCGGCTGCTACCGCTGGCGCTTCAGCGAGGTGAACGCTATCGCCCTTCTGCCAACCGCCACTACGGCTCAAAATGTCAAGCGTCGAAGCGTCAACTGTGAGACCTAGCCAACGCACGTATTCGGGGAAGTCCGGTCGCTTGCGATCCATCGCTCGTAGGTCAAAGAACGGCCAAAGCCGAACCGACCGATAGACCTGCTCGAAGTCTGGAAAGCCAACGAATGGGCGGAATCCCTCAACGGACCCGCCGACACCGTCGAGGTACTGAAATCGATACCCGTCCACCAGGCGATCCAAGACCGCGACCGGCGTGATGACACGAAGCTGGGTGTTACGCCATGCAATCGCGAAGCGTCGTAGGGTTCGGACGGCTTGCGGGACAAGCAACTCAGCAAAGGGCATCAAGCAATCTCCCTCGGTTAACCGCAATTAGTTCGACGATGAAGCGACGGGTGATATCGGACAGATCTGGCGCGGCTGCGACCACATCATTAACGGAACCACGCTGCACCGACAAAAGTCGGTCACGCCAGTATTCCCGTGTCTCAGGTAAGCAGAGCGCTACGGCGGATTGTGCCAGTTCAACGAGGGTCTGGCACCTCGCGCCTGCGCGATGTTCGAAGCAGCGGGCACGGCCACGGCTGGCCCATTGAGCCACTGCGGCCGTGCCGCCCTGCAGCAGTTGCGCACGCTTTTCGTCATCTAGCGTAAATCCGAGACTGGCCGCGTGGTCGAACGACGCACACAATGCCTCCGTTTCTGGGGCACCCGGGGGCGGCAGGATGACAGCCCAGTTGCGTTCATGGCGGTCGCCATGTGCGAGCAACGCATCAAATAGGAGGTAACCTGCGAACGCATCGAAGGCGCTGAACGCCGAGGGCAATTTCGACTCCGGCGGGACCGCAAACCGTCCGAGTGCGCGACGGACATTCTGCACGTTATATCCAGTATGTTCAGGATTTCTCGGTTCGTAGTCAGAAACGACCTCGGGCATCAATACCTGTCCGAGCTGCAATTCCCAACCCGGCAATCGAGCATCTTCGACTAATGCGCCCGCTGTGCCGTTGCGGCTAGCCAGTTCGACTCGCGCCACGGGGACTCCCACGAGTCGCGCAAGCTCAGAACCAAGCTTCTCCACGAGATCTTCGCGCATAGACCTATCCCGTGCGGGACGCGCAGGCTTGAATAGCCAGGTGCGAGCTCCCACGCCAGGATGCCTCAGCCAGTCGTGCTGATGCATGCCTTGGTTCTCAATCCCGGCAACTGCCCAGTCCTCAACAGGCAGGACGGACCACCGCGCGACCATGTGGCCCATTCTTCCTTGATTGAGCTGCTGTCCTCACCCTCTTTGCGTCCTTGCGCAGCGTTAAGCGGATAGCTTGGCTTTCCAGCCCGACGCGGCCAGGCGCGGACGGGCGGGTCGTGACCACAAATTGCCCACAACTTGCCCGCAGTTACAGATATCTCCCGCCATCGCCGGTGATGAGATTTCGCTGTTAAAAGTGGTTATCGCCCTGCTCCGCTGCACCGTCATGCGAGTTCAATCCTGACAGGGGGCTCCAATCGCTTAGCCGCACAACTCGACCGGCGGTAGTCGCTCAGGTTTGGCGTCGGTCGCGCGCCGTCAGATTCCGGCGCAGACACTGACGAACGGAATAGGCGCGCAGACGCTGACCCAGACATGTGGCCTGGGGCCGTTGTACGGGGGCGGCGGAGGCGGGGCTGCCGGCGGCGGTGGCGGCGGGGCCAGTGGTTGCGGAGCCTGCGCGAGAACCACACAGCTATCAGATGGTGCGTCGTAAACGGTGCCTTGGCCACATTCAGCGGCTCGACTTACTCCCGGCGACAGACATGTCGTGATGAACACCAGCGCGAATACGGCTGGGACCATGAATGCCAAACGGTTAGCCATGCTGAGCATCCCATATCTCCGTGCAGGGAGATCGTAGTCCCAACAGCGTTGCTAGAAAAGGGCCGACCGGTTCTGGGTAGTACCGGCCGCAGGGGGTACGAAACCGGTTAGGGCCGGCCCGGGATGCCGTCCAGACTTCCCTGGATGCCCTTCAGGTCGCCCTGGATTCCGTCCAGTTGCCGTTGGATGGCCTGCAGATCGGAGAGGGTGTTCTGATAGGCGGGCTGCAGCTGGTCCGCGACGGTGGGGCGAGACTGGGGGCAATACGAGACGATGGCCCCCGCCGTCACTTGCGCGCTTTGATCGGCGTCCCACACCGATGATCGCTGGACGAACTGGACCGCGTCCGCGAGGTTGGGTTGGCGCGCCAGGAAGTCGCAGACCGCGTGCCCTTGGGCCGTCACGTACTCCTGGCTGGGAACCGGTACGCCCTGACGCTTCAGCGCGGTGACGAACGCCGCGTCGGCAATGTCAACGTGCGGTGCGGGCGCTTTCGGCGCCATCCGGTTGGGGGGCGGCGCGGCCGACGCCGGGGTTTCGGTCGGCTGCGCCGATGAATCCTGGTGCTGAACGGTGAACACCACCAGCACCACCGCGGCGGCGACGGCGACCAGCGATAGCGGCATGGCCGCGAAAAGAGCCCGGCGGAACAGCGGGCGCTTACGCCGGCGCGCCCTGCTCCTCGCAGTGTTGCCCCTCGACGGGTTGCCGGCGAGGGTTCCGGCCGCGGGCACCCCCGTCGAGTCGGTCGAAGACGCCCCCGTGTTGTGGGCCAGGAGCTCGTCGAGCAGCTCGTCAACCTCCCAAGACGACAGCCGACCGCCCTGCTCGCGCATGGCGCGGCGCCGAATGGCGATGCGCCGCAATTCTGCGTCGATGGTCTCGCGGTCGCGCATATCAACAAGTTTGCGACTGCCACGGCGTTGTCACAAGCCTCGGGGCACAGGGGGCGATCGGGTCAGCGCCCGCAGACCGTCAACGGGTGCCCGCAGGGGTGCCTGACCCATGTGACGCCGCCCCGGCCTCGGCGGTCGCAGCGCGGAAAATTTTGGTGTGCGCAGGCCCGAATCATCGAATCACGCTGTTTATCAAGATTATTCGAGACCCAGGCCCTTTTGATCGCCCATCAGCACTTGACTGCATGAAAAACATTCTGGTGCAGCCGATTAGCGTTCGCAGATGCAGCATGTGCTACGGTTGCCGAGGATGCCCGTCGGCATCCATTCAAAATGAGAGAAGTTGAAGGTATGACACAGGGAACTGTGAAATGGTTTAACAGCGAAAAAGGCTTCGGTTTTATCGCTCCGGACGGCGGCGCAGCAGACGTGTTCGTCCACTACTCGGAAATTCAGGGGGGCGGCTACCGTTCGCTCGAAGAGAACCAACGAGTCGAGTTCAGCGTCGAGCAGGGGGCCAAGGGCCCGCAGGCAGTCGGAGTGACTGCCGTCTAGCGCGAGTTCTACTCCATGTGGGCTGGTGGGAGCTTTCCCGCCAGCCCACAGTGCGTTGCGGGTGTACATTGGTGTGAGCGGTCGCGTTCGCCTTCCCCAGCGATTTCCTACGCGGAGGGGCGCATCTACGAATCGGCCGCTCTTCGCTCCACCACTTCCGTTTGGGCCGAAGTCAAACCAAATCGAGGAGCCCCACTCCATGACATCGTCCGACCTGTTTTCGCATCGCTACGAGCCCGAGGTCGTGTCACGCCCCGCCCGCGATGGAGAACCGGTGCAACTTCCGGCTTTCTCCGACCGCCCCAACAGCGATCCCAGCGCCGCGACGCCGTCGTAGGTGGTGTGACCGGGACCGGGCGCCGCGCTCACCCCGTCCCCCTCGCCTGAAGATCCGTTTCGTCTACTGGTCGGGTGGCGCACTGGCGCCGGGCGTCGAGGTTGCGGTCGTAGACGTCGGCCAGTTCGGGCGGGATGCGTGGCCGGGTGATCGAGTCCCATTCGGGGTGCCTCCCGATGGCCCGGTACGCGGCCTGCTCCCGGTGTGCCGCCGCTATCAACGCCGGCTCCGGCGTTGAGGGGTCACGCAGCGCCCGTTCGTCGGCGACCAGGTCGTCGGCCAGTCGTGCGGGATCGGTCGCCAGCTGGGGCTGTTCGCCGAGGGGTGGGCTTGGTGCGGCGGGCGCCGCCCTGGATGCGAGCGGAGTGGCCGCCGCACTCGGTCCGTTCGCAGCGGTTGGCGCGGTGGCGGTCGGCTTCACGGCCGACGATGAACAACCGGCGATTGTGAACACGGCCACGCAGAGCAACATCGGCGCGGTGTGCCGTATTGTCCGGATATTCGCGACGCGGTCACGGCTCACTGTGATCACTTCCGTCGATTGCCCTGATCAGTCTTCCGCATCGAGCGGTCCGACATCAATGCGGCCGACCGACCGCGGCGCCGGCGGAAGTGGAAATTCCTTCGAGTTGCGGCCGATACCGGCGCATTCCAGACTGGGAAATCAGCTTCCCTGCAGAGCGGAATTGTTATATGCCTGACGACCCGGCCGGACCGTCGGCGAGACGAACCGGGGTCCTGATGCGCCCGGCGATTCTGGTCGCAGTGCTGACGGCGTTTGTCGCCGGACCGCAGATCCCGCCTTTATTGCCGCCCGGGTGCGCGATTGGGTGGACCATGGTCGGGGGCGTGTTGATGTTCGTGCCCGACTGCACGCACCGGTCTCAGGCTCCTCCACCGCCCCCGACCATGGTCC
>NZ_LZKD01000009.1:0-16992 GCF_001668695.1 Mycobacterium sp. E2497 | reverse complement strand
GCGCCCAGTGCACCACCGCCGTCTGCGCGGTGCTCAACCCGGAGACGGGGGAGCTGGTGTATTCCAGCGCCGGGCAACCGCGCCGCGAAGCGATCCATCCCGGCCAAAGCGGCGCCCGGGCTTGGATTTTCGAACAGCAGCGCCCGGCAGGCGCTGCGCACCTGGCCCATCACGGTGGCGGCGGCCAGGCCGTGCCCGACGCAGTCGCCGACGACCATCGTGATGCGCCCGTCGTCCAGGTCGACGATGTCGTACCAGTCGCCGCCGACCTGGAGCGGCCGGCTGGCGGCCTGGTAGCGCACCGCGAAGCCGTGCGGCAGATCGGCGGGGCCCAGGATCGCGTGCTGCAGCGCCAGCGCGGTTTCGCGCTGCTGGTCGACCTGATGGACCCGCTGCAGGCCCTGGCCCAGGCGGCCCGCGAGGACCGTGAGCAGAGTCTGGTCCTCGAGGGTGAACGCCCGCCGCTCGGCCAGATCGATCCACACCACGAGCACGCCTTCGGGATGCTGCAGCGCGATGCCCGCCGTCCCGGCGTCCCCGGTGCTGGGGGTGAGGAGGTCGCCGTCTCGCAGTGAGCTGAGCATCTGTTGGGTGGCGGGCGGCAGTTCATCCCACTGCGCGGACTCGCCTACCGATACGACTTGCGGTGCCGCGTAAGCGGTTTCGTTCGACGAGCCGTGAGTTGGGAAGGTGACCGCCACGACGCGACGGGCCCGCCATAGTCGGCGCAACTCCTCGGCCGCGGCGTTGATCGCCTCGTCGACGGTGTCGGCTTGCGCGAGTTCCTGATTCAGCGCGTGTTCGCGACCCGCCGCCAGCGCCAGGGCGATGGCCGCGTGCCGGGCGAAGTCGCTGACCAGTTCGAGGTAGTCGCTGCCGAACGGGGACTGCTGCGGGTCGCGGGCGACGGCGATGACGCCGAGCACCGCGCCGTCGGCGATCAGCGGCATGACGATCGCGGAGCGTTCGCCGACGTCGGTGAATCCCTCGATCGGGTATTGGAAGGAATCGGTGATCAACGGCAGGCCTCGCCGCGCGACACCGCCGGTGGTGGAGCCGTCCATCGGCACCTGGCGACCGATCACCTCGGAGGAGTACCGCCCGGCCGTCGCGGCGACGACGAGGGTGTTGACCTCTTCGGCGGGCAGGTCGGGCTCCTTGGGGACCAGCAGGATGGCCTGCTCGGCTCCGGCCAACTCCAGCGCCCGGTTCACGATCAGCTGCAACGGCCCGGTCTGTGGGTCGCCGGACAGCAGCGCGGTGGTGATCTCGCGGCTGGCCTTCGTCCACTTGGCCGACTCACGTTCCCGCTCGAACAGCCGCGCGTTGTCGATGGCCGCCGCGGCCGCAATCGCCAGCGCCCGCACGGCGGCGGCCTGGGAGTCGGTGAACACCCGGCCGGGGCGATCGTCGACCAGGTAGAGGCTTCCGAAGTCGGCCGCCCGCACCGTGATCGGCAACCCCAGGAGCGCCCGCATCGGCGGATGGTGGGCTTGCAGCTCGCCGGCCTGCGGATGGGCACTCACGTCGTCGAGGCGCAGACCGTCGCCCACCGGCAATTCGCCGAGTTGCCGCGCCGTTTGCTCGTCCATGCCGGCGCGGACGAAAGTGGCCAGGGTGCCGTCGGGAGCGCGGATGCCCAGGGCTGCGTAGCGGGAGCCGGTCAGCTCGATCGCGCCCGTGACGATGCGATGCAGCGTCACGTCCAGGTCGAGATCGGAACCGACTTCGCTGATGACCCGCACCAGTTGTTCCATCTGGTCGCGAGCCGCCACCAGCTCGTCGAGTTGTTCGTGTATCTGGCTCACCAGCTCGCGCCGGCCCTGCCAGGTGAACGCCGATCCACCCCCTTCGTTGCCCATGGATACAAACCTAACCGTTCACCTGAGCGATCCCTACGGGCGGCGTTGATCGTCAAGGCCGGACATAGGGGGTTTACTCGGTCTTGACCACGCTTTGAATCGCCCCACCGACGATGGCCGTTATGAGTATTGCCCCACTACATCAGCCGCTTTATCTGCTGGCGGACAGCCAGCTGCTGTTCTGGAGGCGGCGGGGCCGACTGCTCCTCGAAGAAGCCGTCGAGCGGTTGGCCGGGGCCACACCGCCGAGCGCGGCCTACCTTGGCGCCTCCAACGGGGATCGCCCCGAGTTCTACGACATCTTCGAGGCGGCGGTGGAGGCCGTCGGGATCACCGACCGTCGCATGATCGACTCGTCGTTCGACCGCGCAGACCGCGCCTTCCTCGAGGGCGCCCAGCTGATCGTCCTCGCGGGCGGCGACGCGCGTCTCGGCTGGCACACGTTCGAGGAAACCGGCATGAGGGACGTCATCCTGGACCGGTACGCCCGCGGGGCGGTCCTGGTGGGCATCTCGGCCGGCGCCGTCCAGCTCGGGCGTTACGGGATGGTCGAGGCACCGCAATCCCCCGAGCCGGGGCTATTCGACGTGTTCGGTCTGGTCCCCCTGGTCGTCGACGCGCACGACGAGCGAGCCGGTTGGGCACGGCTGGCGCGAACCATCGAATCGCTGGGCGGAGCGGCCGCCGGGCTCGGGATCCCCTCGGGCGGCGGAGTCATCGCGCATGCGGACGGCACCATCGAGGCCCTGCGCCGGCCGGCCCACAAACTCGTCTTCGACGGCGTTCGCGTCGTGCGCTCACCCATGAACGCCGAATAGGCAATCTGCTGACGGTTGGCCGTCCTAGTAGTGACTTTCGGCCCGAGTAATGACCCTCGCGGCGTGCCCAGAGTTGACACCATGCCAATTGCAGCTCGACTCAGCTTGAAGCGGGCGGCAACCGACATCGGTCCCGGCCAGGTTCATCGCCGGATAAAGGAGCCAGTCATGTTCCTCGCAGATCTGTTCACGCGCCGGCTACTGGTCGGGGCGATCGGCGCCGGCGCGCTCAGCGGCACCCTGCTATGTGCGACCGCGGGGACCGCCGTGGCCGATCCGCCGCCCCGGCCCCCCAACTGCACGGCAGCCGACATGGCCGGCGTTGCGGCCGGTGTGGCCGCGGCGCTCTCGACGTATCTGTACACCCATCCGGACCTCAACGGGTTCTACACCGGCCTGCAGGATCAGCCCAAGGATCAGATTCGGGAGGACGTGCAGCAGTACTTCAACGCCAACCCGCAGGAGCAGTCCGATCTCGAGAACATTCGCCAACCGCTGGCCGACATCAGGCAACGCTGCCAGTGGACACCGCTACTCGGGCAGGTCGGCGCGACTCCCTGACTGTCGGGCTGTGCGAGCATGCCCCACAAGCGCCCTCGATTCGCCTCCGGTGCGCGTGAGCGCAGCCGTGATGGGAAGGAGATCCCGATGAACGTGCGGTCTTGGACTGCAGGTGCGCTGGCGGCGTTGGCCTTTGCCGCCATTCCAGAGATCTATGCCGTCGTGCAGCCCGCCGACGTGGCCAACGCGGACGTCTGCGCAAGCGTCGGCAGGCGTGTTTCCGTGAGCGGGTGCACGAACATCGCCGATACGGTCAACGCCAATGTGACGCCGCCGGAGGCGTATGCGCCGCTGCCGCAAGACTTTCCGCCACCGCCGCCACCGCCGCCCCCGGTCAACGTCTGTGTGGGAGGCGGCCGACGGATTCATGTGAGCGGCTGCTTCTGACGCCGCGGTTGGCGCAACGATCATCGGGCGGATGTGGAGCCCCGACCTCGTGGTGGGCGGTGTGCCGCCAGCACGTCGGCGTTCGCCAGCGTTTGCGCCTGCGCGGCCAGCGTCGAAGCCCGATTGGCGTGGGCGATTGCTTCAGCGGCGTTGTTTGCTTCCTTGGCTTGCGCCGCCGCGAAATGTCCTTTCGCCTCGTCGACTCGGGCCAGCGCCCCGGCGCCGACGCTGTCGTGGTGTCGGGCGACGTAGTCGGAGATTTGGCGCAATCTGGTGTCCGCGGTGGACAACGCCTGCCCCGCCGAATCGCCCACGCTGATCTGGCCATCGCCGGGGTCGACCCGCCGTGGTGCACGCCGGCGGCGGCGCACCCGATAGAACACGAGAAACAGCACGACGATCAACACCAGGACGCCGAGGCCGATCGCGATCGGCACCCACATCGGCTTTGAGGTGCCCGCCGCCTTGTTCAACCCATCTGCCGCGGCGACCGCAGCACCGCTCCAGTCTTTGACGGCCACCGCGGGTTCAATCTGGTTGCTGCGCAGACGGTTCAGCTCGTCCGGCGTGACGCCCCCCGTATTGGGCGGCACCGAAAACGCGTAGAGCTTCGTGTTGGTGGCTACCGCCAGCAGCGCGTCGTGGTCGCCCAACCCGCTGGCGCCGCGGGTTCGCTCGGCCCAGTTATCGGGTTTGAACCGGGAAAAGTTGTCGACGTAGACCACCCACAGCTGAATATGCCGATGGCTGTAGAGCCGGTCGATCGCCGCATTGACCGCCGCCCGACCGGGATCCGTCAACGCCCCGACGCCGTCGGTGACGTGGTCCATGAGCTTGGACGGTGGTTGCGCGCCGGCGGGGGCGGGCATCAGCAGTCCCGTCATGAGGATCGCCAGGACTGCGCCGATCAGGCGAGCAACGCGCATAGGGGTAATTTAACCGGCGATTCCCGGTGGGGCGCAGACCGCCGCTAGGCCAAATCGATCGGGGTGAGGAAAACGGTAGGCGGCAGGCGCACGCGCTGGAATGCTGATGGTTCATGCGGGTGTGGCTGAGCGGCTAGGCAGCGGCCTGCAAAGCCGTATACACGGGTTCGAGTCCCGTCACTCGCTCCATCAGGCGACCGGAGCAACCAACCCTTTCCCCGGTCATTCCGCGGCGGCGGCGTCGAGGTAGAACCATCGGCCGGCGCGGCGCTCGAAACGACTGCGCTCGTGCAGGCTTCCCGCGCGACCCGCGGACTCGAACCGGGCCGTGAACTCCACCTCACCGAAATCGTCGTCCGGCCCGCCCTCGCGCAGTTCGATCACGTTCAGGCCGGTCCATCTGATACGCGGGTCGACCGTCACGTCGGCCGGACGGGTGCGCGGATGCCATGTGCGGAACAGATAGTCGGCGTGACCGTAGGCGAACGCCGAGTAGCGCGATCGCATCAGTTCCTCAGCCGAACCGGCTTGCGACTCGCCATCGTGAAGCGGTCCGCAGCACACGCGATAGGTGGCACCGCCGCCGCAGGGACACGGTTCGTTCACGCCGACAGCTTGTCAGATACCTATGGGTTGCTAGGTGTGGACTTTCCAGCCCGCCAGCGGGGTGGGCGCCGCCGGAGCGTTGGGGTCGAGGAATTCGACGTAAACGTCGCCCTGGGCGACGCTGGCGTCGTAGGCGATGAATCCGTGAGCGGTCTGGCCGTTGGTGACGCTTCCCGAGCGCAGCGGCGGCGTCTTGTTGATCTTCTGGTAGTCAATCGTGGGTGAGGCGCCTTGGATGTCCCGATACGGGTCTTGCCGCCACGGCGACGACGCGGCGGTCACTGAGGTCTGGCTGTAGCTGAAGGGTGTATCGGACTTGCCGACGATGGTGAGCTCGATGACGTTGCAGCCCCCGCCGCTGAGCGAGCAGCCGGACGAGACCCAGTTCGCGTTGTTGAGGGTGACGTCGGCGGTCGCGCCGCTGTACTCCGTCACGTGGATCGTGGTGCCGGCTTTCCCGGTCGGAAACGGCGACTGCTGGGGTGTCGGGTCAGCGGCGACGAGGGGCGCCGTCACGCACGCGGTTACCGCAAGCACTGTCGCGACCGCTGTGCTCGCAGGAGTCGATATGGCCACCCGCAGACGATAGCGCGTCGATCGAATGGACCACTCGGCCGAGGAAGCAGCGGGCACCTGATCCGTGCCTGGTCACGGCTCCGGTCGCCACCTGAGCGGCACCTGACCCGGGAACCATCCCTCGAAGATCTCATTGGGCGCCGGGTTGTAGGGCTTGGGATGCCACGCGTTGGGGACATCGCCACCATCTGAGTCGAACCAGAAGAACGGGACCTCGGCAAGCCAGACCTCGAAGAACATCCCCAGCAGGTCCCGGGCCAGGTGCGAGGCCGGACACCGGTGCGGGCCTCCCCCGAAGCTCCAATGCCGTTGCGGACCATCCAGTTTGATGCTGTGGCCGGACATGTCGTCGGCCTCGTCACGATGAACCAGTCCGACACACAGATGGACCGGGGACCCGGCCGGGATGGTCGTTTCTCCGATTGTCACGCTCCGAGTCGTTCTTCGTGAGACGGTTTTCGCCCCGCCATCCAGCCGCAGCAGCTCCTCGATGAACCGGCGTTGCCGGTCCGGGTTTTCGCGTAGCTCCCGCTGAAGCATCGGCTTCCGCGCCAGCACCGCCAGCCCGGCCTTGATAGCGAACGACGTGAAAACCAGACCGCGCAGCACCGCGCCGATGATGCCCAGCACTTCTTCGTCGGTGAGCGGTTCGGTGGCGAGGCGGCTGATCACGTCGGGGCCACCGAGCGGTGCTCGGCGGATCGCCCCGACCAGCATCGGGTTGACGGCTTCGATGGGGGTGTCCGTCGGCAGCCCACAGACCGCGACGAATGCCGCGCGCCACACCACCTCGGCGACGCGCGCCCCGTCGCAGCGGTCAAGCTTCGTCGCCACGGCATCGACGCATTTTTCGATGATCCCGCGCACGGGACTCAGCATTTCGCGCGAATTGACCGGATTGAACAACAGGTCGACCATGATTTCCCGGTACGGCCCGAACGGCGGATTGCCGGGCATCAGTTCGCTTTGGCGGCTCGCGAAAAGATCGCCATCGCGGACGGCGGCGAGGACGTCGTCGCGCCGCCACAGCACGTAGGTGCCGTCGGGCTCCTGCAGCACCCGTCGACCGGCCCGCTGTGCGGCGGCCAGCCACCCTCGATAACCCGCGGCCGCCTCTTCGTCGGACCGCATGGCGTGCTCGACGGCGGAGGCCGCCTCGCCACCGGACCCGGTCACCGCGCACCACCTTTCACATCGCCGCGTCAGCGGCGCCACCTGCGACGTCGAAGGCGTCAGTTTATCGCCGGGGATGCTGGCGGCGCCCCCGCGCGGACCTCAGGTGTTCGCTGTGGAGCAACACGGGCCCGTGGAGTGCGCCCGCCCGCCCGCCGCGCGACGATTCAGGGCTACAGCCCGGACGGTACGACCTTGCCGTTGACCGTCACCTGGAGCTGGTCGGTCGTCGGGTTGTACGCAATTTGGCCGTGCTCGAAGTTGGACACGAGCGCATCGCCGACGGTGTTGGCGTCGCTGGTCGGGAAGCCCAACGGGCCCGCCGACCCGTTCTCACCGGTGATCGCGGGTACGCCGGACGGGTCGCGTGGCACGTTCCAGGCCTCCCGGATTCTGCCCAGCGTGATGTAGGCGGGCGTACCGGTGTCGCCGTTCTTCGCGGTGATCACGCCGCCTCGGAACTGCTGGAACACCAGCCCGCTCGGTCGGGTGCCCGCGTTGTGGTCACCCGTCAGGGGCTTGCCCAGAGCGTCCTTCTGACTCTGGGTTGCCGACGCGTACTTCGCAGCGATCGGTCCGGTCAGCGTCACCTCGACCCCGCGCTCCCCGGCGAGCTTCACTTCGGTGGGCGGCGCCGGCTGTTGAGGTGCGGAGGTAACGCTGACCCCGCCCCGCTGCGGCGCCGACGGGCTGGCGCTTTTAGTATCGGTGCAGCCCACGGCGATCAGCGCGACGGCGGCCAGGCCAACGACTCCCGCGCGGCGGTATGCGATCGTTCTCATCGGCGTCCTCTCGCGTCATGTCAGTGGCGCAGGCGGCCACGGTCGTTATGGCCGCGGACGAACTTACAGCGCGGGCACGGGCCGCAATCCGTGGGCGGCGCGCACACCGGTCGTGGGGCGAGGCATCCGAGAAGAGGCCGGCAGAGTTCGTACCGCTTCAGTTGATCAGCAGGGCGACACCGGTATCGGTGACCTCGACGTCAACGCAGGAGAGATCGCCGACGACGACGTCGGCGTCTGCCAGTTCGGTCGCACGGTGAGTGGTGGTGACGGCAAGCACTTGCGCCCCCGCGGCCCGCCCAGCGCCGACGCCCGCGGGCGCATCCTCCACGACCACGCACTCCTGGGCGTCGAGGCCCAGCGCGGCGGCCGCCTTGAGGTAGCCCTGGGGGTTTGGCTTGCCGTCTGCTACATCCTCTGCACCGATCAGCAATTTCGGAGCGGGGAGCTGCGCCGCCGCCAGTCGGGCGGCCATCAACGAGCGCGGACCCGAAGTCACTGCGGCCCAGTGACCATGTGGGAGGGCATCAAGCAGTCGGCGTGCTCCCGGTAGCGCCACGACACCGTCGAGATCGGCCAGCCCCTGCAGAGCGAGTAGCCGGGCTGTCGCAGCGACGCGGTCGTGTGGTGCGACGAATTGCGCGACGGTGTCCTCGGTCCGCCTGCCATGGCACACCTTGAGCACCTCTTGGTAGTCGACGCCGTACTCGTCGGCCCAGGTGCCCCAGGAGCGTTCGACGGTGGCGGTCGAGTCGACCAGGGTGCCATCGATGTCGAACAAGATCCTCTTGCCACGCAGCACCGCCATAGGCTGCACCCTAACCGGGGGTGGGCCCGTGCACCGGTGGGATGTGTCTCTGCTCACATTCGCCCCGTGGAATGCGCTGGCTCACAGGACACTTCATTGAGCTGCCGCGTCGGCGCCGCGGGCACGCTGACGACGGGAGCGCTACGCGTCCGCGATCGTTTGCCCTCAATGACGCTTTTCGACAGCGTTCGAGGCGCCCGGGTCGAAGCGGTGGGGTCGGGACCGGTGAGAACCGCATGTCACACGGGCTTTCGCTCGGCGGCCGAAGTGGCGAGCCGCGGCCGCGTCATTCAGCTGGCCGTCTTTGCTTTACGCGCCTTGAGCAACGATGTAAAGGCGAACCAGGGAAATTTAACGGCTCTTTCGCCAAATATCTCTATTCGCAATGCACTGATACCATGCTTTCAGTCAATTGCTTTGGCCTCCGCCTGCCGCTACCCAACGATGCCGCGCCAGGCGTTTGAAGCGTGCGTGACGGAAGGATTGTTGGTGCGAACAGCCACCACACGAGCTCAATACGAGTTTATTCACGGGATTTTGCAGCACGAAACCACCGCCCTGAACTTTACTTTGTCGGTACTGGAACACAGTTACAAATCCCATTTTCCCGATTATTCCGACGACGTGAGAGCGACCCTGGAAGACGTATCCAAGTACTTGCTGGCGGCAGATAATGGGCGTGAACTTTACCAAGCAGCCGAAGAGGTGCACACACGATTCTTCACATCCGAGGGAGACGGGTCGTGGTTCAGCGAGGGCTACTCGGCGTATAAGTCACGGCGCAAGCCGGTGCAGGACTTCACGAATTTCGCGGATGCCATCAGCGGAAGCACGGTGCTCGATTTCGGCAGCGGCCGCGGTCATTTAGCTGCGCTGATCGCACGTGCCGGCTACGACTGCTACACCACCGACGTCATGGACTACCGCGGCGCCGACGCCGCACATCTGCCGTTTCGGCAGATGGCTTCGCCCGTCGACGTGCCCTATGCGGACGACATGTTCGACAGTGCGATCATCAAGACCGTCCTGCATCACGTGGACGAACCCGACTTGATTCCGTTGCTGAAAAATTTGCGACGTGTCGCACGGCGGCTAATTATCGAGGAAGACACCTACGCCGTCCCCGCGGCCCCGCCCGGGGTTGCGGCGGGGCAAATCGAGCTAACCGAATTCACCAAGCTCGACGAAAGCGATCAATTTCGCGCGCTAGTGCTTATCGATTTCTTTGGCAACGCCGTCGCACAGGGTCTGGTCGACATGAATTTTGGTTGCCAATTCAAGCGCATCGACGAATGGCACGCGATATTCAAGGGCCTGGGTCTTCGAGTCGTCGATACCGACGTCGTGGGCTTCCGCCCGGGCAATATCCACAAAGCCTGTCAGGTTCGCTTCGTTGTCGATCGCGAGGAGTTTTAAGCCGGTCGTTCAAGCCCAGGTTGATCGGGAAATGTGGACCTGGTGCACTCGACGGAATCGACCCCGGCGCCGCAGGATCGGCACGACCTGATCGATGAACGTCGTAAGCTCTTGCGGCAGCGTCGATCCCAGGACGGTGAGCCCGTCGACTGCGCCTGCGCCCTGCCTACGCGACCCCATGATTGGCCAGCTTCTCCGGCATGCGGCTCAATGCGTCCTTCGCTTCTCACGTCGGCCACTGCAAGGGCATGGCGGTCGGGCCGAGTCGGGTGCTGTCATCGCCGACGTTCAACTCGACGTGGCCCGGCGCCACGGTGAATCCGGGGATACGACGCACGAACTCGGCGACGAGGACGCTCAGCTGCATTCGGGCAACGTGCATTCCGAGACATCGCCGCGACCCGGAGCCGAATGAGTAGTACGGGCGACCGTGGACTTTGTCGTCGCTGTACGTTATGAGGTAACCGCCGTCCAAATTCAACGTGCGCAATGAGAGTTCCAGTTCGGTTAGCGGCGGCACCTTCACCCCACCGATGGTGATCTCCTCCAGGGTGACGCGCGGGCAATAGCCGATCGGAGAGTAAAGGCGCAGCACCTCGTTGATAAACGTTGCGATTTGATCGGGGTGGCGGATGAGGAGTGCCCGCAACTGCGGGTCGGTGGCCAGCTCGAACAGGGCAAAACCGATTCCCGCGGTCGTCGTCTCGATTGCCGCACCGAACAGGAGCAAGACAAAGCTCAGTATTTCCACTTCCTCGAAGTCACCGCGGAGCGCGGCAATGATCCCCGGCGGCCTGGCGGTGGAAATTGCTTGGCTGACGTATTCGATCAGGTCGGCATGGAAGGGCGCGCTCCTGGGGAATTCCGCTTGCCGCGCCAGTAAATGCAGCAGCCTCTCAAGGCTGCCTGCCGGCAATCCGAGCAGCGTCAGCAATGTTTGGGCCGCCAGCCGGCGGCCGATCTCGCCGACGGCCTCGCACTGGCCCTTCGCGGCCACCCCGTCGACGAGCGCCACGGCGTGCTCCTGGATGGATGGCATGAGCCACGCCAACGCTCGTGGCCTGAAGAGCGGGTCCAGGAGCGCCCGGTACCTGGCGTGTTGGGCGGGCGCCGCGCCGGTGGGTACCCAGGGGTGAGCGTCGTCGTGGCCCCGCATCGGATGGGTGAGTCTGGTCGTGTCGTGCAGAAGCGCCACGATCTCCTCGGGTCGCGTCGGGCAGATCGTGCCGCGGCGGGAAACGACCAGCGGGCCGGTTAGCCGCGCCTCGATCTGCTCGACGCGCTCATGAGCCCGGCTCAACTGCCAGATGAGCCGTGTGGTCATGTCGCGTCTCCATTGCGCCGCAACGCAGTTCGGTTGCAGACTCTCGCCGAGCGCGTCGCCCGCTGCGCGACCTTAGCCTTCGCGTGCGCCGCAGCGCGGACCCGATGAGACGATAGAAATCCTCCGGACATGTCGCCGTCGACCTCTCGGCGGTTGTCGGACCTTCGGGTAGAGGCCCGGAACTTTCAAGCTTAACGGCTGGTGAACCGCCCGGTGGGTCCGGAGACTTCGGACATGCTGGAGCGATCAGCCACCCTCAACTCCCTCATCTGCGGAGCGTCAAGGATCAACCGAAACACTGTGAGGCCTCACCCGGAACCGAAATGTCAAGCATCAGCCGAGGTCATACAACAGGTGGTGGGGCGGGCGGGGCTCGAACCCGCGACCAACGGATTATGAGTCCGCGGCTCTAACCAACTGAGCTACCGCCCCTTTTACCAACCAGCTGCGGATGCGTTCTCCACCGTAACGGAACCCGCCGCGGTGTACCGCAGCCTTGCCCGGCCGGCCGCTGTCGCGCTTACCAGAAGCCTCTGTCGACTGTGACATTAGCGCCCGCATCACGAGCGATGCGGTGGTCTGCGGGCTAAGTTGTCGACGGGTGACGAGGACGGGTCTGCTGAATAGGAGTCGTGGTGAGCTGGCAGCAAATCCAGCCGTTCCTGGTGGCGCTGGCCGTCGGGTTGCTGCTCGGGCTGGAGCGAGAACGCAGTCACGGCCGCAAGCTTCCCGCCGGGTCGCGTTCGTTCGCGCTCCTGTCACTGGTCGGGGCCATCGCCGCGAGCTTCAATCAGTGGATCGTGCTGGGCGGTCTCGTCGGTGTCGGGGCGCTACTGGGGCTCGCCTACTTTCGCACCAGCACCATAGACCCTGGAACCACCACACTGTTCGCCGCGCTCGTCGCCTACCTGCTCGGTGCGGTCGCCTACACCCGCCCGACGGTTGCCGTAGCCCTCGCCGTGGTCGTGGCGGGGCTGCTGGTGTCGAAGACCCGCCTCCATCGGTTCGCCCGCGAAATCATCAGCGACGTCGAACTAGAGGACGCCATCAAGTTTTTCGTCGTGGCGTTCGTGATCCTGCCGCTGCTGCCCAATCGCCCGCTCGGACCTTTCGGCGTGCTGAATCCGGAGAAGGTGTGGCTGCTGGTGGTGCTGCTGACCGGTATCGGCTGGTTGGGCTATATCGGCGTTCGAGCGCTCGGGCCGGAACGCGGCCTGCTGGTCACCGGTTTGGCGGGCGGGTTCGTCTCGGCCACCGCGACGACCGCGTCGATGGGCAGGCTCAGCCGGACCGCCCCAAACTTGCGTGCGCCGCTGGCCAGCGCCCTGCTGGCCAGCCTCGCTACCTTCGTGCAGCTGCTCATCGTGATCGGGCTCGTCGATGTCGACGTGCTGCGCCGCCTCTGGCCTCCCGTGGTCGCTGCGGCGCTCGTCCTCGTCGGCGTCGCCGCGTTCGTCTACCGCGGCGGCACCCGGGCCCAGCAACAGAAGCCGGAGCAGGGCGACACCCCCGCAGTGACCAAGGAAACCCGGCCTTTCACCTTGCGGCCCGCCCTCATCCTGGCCGCGGTACTGACCTTCGCCCTGCTCGTCGGCCGGTGGGGCGCCGCCGCGCTCGGCCCGCAGGGGCTGGTGCTTGCCACGTTCGCCGCCGGTCTCGCCGACGCCCACGCCGGGGCGGTGGCCGCCGCCAGCCTGGCGGCCAAGGGTGACGTCACCGTCGACACGGCCCTGGTCGCCATCGCCGCCGCGCTCGGCTCCAATTTGCTCGTCAAGACGGTGCTGGCCTTCACCGCGGGCGGCCGCCGCTTCGGGCTCGGGTTTCTCGCGGCCACGGCCGCGGCCGCCCTGGTATTCGGCGTCGCGTTGACCGTGGCCGTGACCGCGGTATGAGCCGAGCGGCCCCTATGCGGGCGCGGGTTGCCCGGGCGCCTGCCGCGCGGCTTGATCCTTGAGCCTGGGGATCAAGTCCGGCGCGTAGACATAGATCGCCGACTCGACCTCCCACTCCGCCTGGGCCTGCGACATAGGCGTGGTGTTGGTGATCATGTTCACCAGCTCCTGCGCCTCGCCGAACGGGTTCGGGTTGGCCCGTACCTGATTGGCGAACCAACGCCCCTCGGCGGCCTCGCTGCAGTCGTTGAAATCGGCGTTGTGCACCATCTTGTTCTGCGCCAGCAGCTTGATGTACTGGTCGTCGGCCGGGCTCATGTTGCACGACGCCGATGCGTGCGGCGCCGACAGCACGGCACCGCCGAACATCGCGGCTCCCAGCACGACACCGGCCGCCCCCACGGCCAGCACTTGTGCGCGCGATCGGGTAGTTGTCACTTCTCCGAACCCCCTTGTCGTGGAATTAGCTACGTGTCGTTTCGCGCTGAACAGCGGGTACCACCAACGCCGCGCGGGGCAAACGCGTGCTCTTCAAACAATGAATGAACAACCGGTGCCAAATCCACGGCGAGAGTTGGAAATACGACAGTAAGCTGAACTCCGGCGACGCGGCTCGTGGCAGGACAAGCGAACGCGCTTCGGACCCATCACCCGCGCCCGCAGGCGCGGGTGTCCTGCCCTCGAGTTAGCTGGGTAGGCAGCGAAATCCCCGCAAGCCCGTCACAATTCCTGCGCGGACGTCCCAGCGGGTGAGCAGCCCTTCCCTACTCGGACGGCCAGTTGAAGTGCGCGGCCTGATCCTTGATCTTCGGGATCATGTCCGGCGCGTAAACGTAGATCGCCGACTCGACCTCCCACTCGGCCTGCTTCTGGTCCATCGACGTGGTGTTGGTGATCATGTTGACCAGCTCCTGGGCCTCCCCGAACGGATTGGGGTGGTTCCGTACCTGGTCGGCGAACCAACGCCCCTCGGCGGCCTCGGTGCAGTCGCTGAAATCGGCGTTGTGCACCATCTTGTTCTGCGCGAGCAGATTGATGTACTGGTCGTCCTTCGGGCTCAGAGTGCAATTCGCCGAAGCCTGCGGCGCCGACAGCACGGCGCCGCCGAGCATCGAGGCCCCCAGCGCAACGCCGGCAGCCCAGACCGATGACACTCGCATGCGCGAGCGCGAACGGGTGGTTGTCATCCCCGAACCTCCCTCTGCGCGGGGTGCTCCCCGACGCTAGCCAAGCTTTGTGTGGCGACAATTAGCCGAGACAGCGAATCAGCCCACGGCTAACAGTCGCGCGGTCGACTGTCGTTAACTCAGGCGGCGCTGCCATCTGAGGATCACCGTCACGCATCAGTTTCGGTGCCGAGAGATAAATTTAGCCAGTGCCGGCGGCCTGAGCGACGAACTTTTGTTTGCGGAACCGTGTACGGAGGGTTAACATTTCCTACTTCGTCCCAGGGCGAACAATCATCGACGCGTCCGTGTCGCGCAGGGTGGCCGAGGCAGAGACGACGAGCGGATCCCGGGCATAACCAGCGGATACTCGTTCTGCGCCAGGCGTCGGGCAGCAGCCCTCCACGTCGACGTAGCAGTCAGCTGAATACGGTCTGGCCGTCGGCACCCACCAGATACCGCTCGGTACCCTGCTCGACGCGGGGGGCATCAGCGCCAAGCGCAACCGCGACCTTGTTGCTTGCGTTCCGCATGATGTCAAAGGTGAGCTCCACGGCCTCGGCGTCCGAGAACCGGGAGCGCACCTCGGCGACATCGTCGGCGGCGAGGTGCGCAGGGGTCCAAATTAACGCATCGACGTAGCGCAGCGCTGCTTTGACGCGGTCATCGAGCAAACACGAGGCTTCGAAGCGGCCGATCTCGTCATATAGCGTCTCCGAACCGCCGGCATCGAGCGCCGTGGCCTCGCGCAGCGACTTGCACAACCGGCAGTTGTGCTGAGCCGCCCCGCGCAACCGGACCAGCTCGGAGGTGACCGGGTCGAGCGCGCGCATCCGGGCCACCGCGGGCAAGAAGTCGTTGAACACCAGGTTCGCCGGGTTCGTCGTGTGATCCCAAGCGACGCCGTTCACCCAGCCCATGTACTCCGAACCGACGCCGAGTGCCTCCAGCCCGGCGCGCACTCGCGGGACGAAGTCGGCGACATACATCGAGACCACCACGCCGAAGGCGCCATCGCCCAGCTGCTTGACCAGCCGGGCCCGCTGGTCCTCGGTGATCGCGGAGACGTCGGCGCTGAACTGCTCGGCGAAGTCGGCGACGACGGCTTCGGCCTCCGATTCGGGCGCGCCGACCTCGACGGGGCTCGGCAGCGGTGGCAGCGACAGCGTCTCGGCGCACACCCGCCGGACGAGGGCCGCGACCCGAGCGTCCGCCGGGGACCCCGGAGACAGGGCTACCAACCGCGTCAGCTGATCTTCTCGAACCGAAACCGGAGCCGCCATTCGTCACACGCTAGAACGCGGTCCGCCCAGCGGCAATCGCCTATTGCGCCTGGCTGACCGACGACATGTAGAAGTCCGGTATCCGCAGCGACGGCATGGCCGCGCGGGTGGCCCAGTCGGACCACTCGCGGGGCAGGGTCTGCTCACTCACCCCGGCCTCGGTGGCCCGCCGCAGCAGGTCCAGCGGGCTCTCGTTGAAGCGGAAGTTGTTGACCGCGGCCGTCACCTCACCGTCCTCGATGAGGTAGACGCCGTCGCGGGTCAGCCCGGTGAGCAACAGCGTGGTCGGGTCGACCTCGCGGATGTACCACAGGGTGGTCAGCAGCAGGCCGCGTTCGGTGGCCGCGATCATGTCCGCAAGCTCGGCCGACCCGCCGGTCATCACCAGGTTGTCGGCGGCGACGGCGACCTCCGCATCGAATTTGGCGGCCGTCGCACGCGGGTAGGCAAGCGCGTTGATCACCCCGTTGCGGATCCAGTCCACCTGGCCGATCTCCATGCCGTTGTCGAACACCGACATCGTTTCCGACGAGCTGCTCACCGCGACGAACGGCGTGCACGCCAGGCCCGGCGCCATCGGGTCGGAAAACAGGGTCAGCGGCAGCTCGGTGAGCCGCTCCCCCACCCGCGTCCCGCCGCCGGGGGCCGAGAAGGCGGTGCGGCCCTCCCGCGCGCCCCGGCCGGCCATCGACCAGGCCAGGTACAGCATCATGTCGGCGACCGTGGAGGGCGGCATGATCGTCTCGTAGCGTCCCGCGGGCAGCCCCACGCTGCGCTCGGCCCACCCGAGCCGCATCGCCAACTCCTCGAGCAACGAATCCATTGGCACGTCGACGAAGTCGGGTGTGCCGATACCCGCCCAGGCGCTCGCGTCGCCGCGCTTGCCGTTGATCTCCACCGCCCCAGCAGGCTGCGTGTAGCGTCGGCGCAGCCCCATCGACGACGCCAGGAACGTCGTCGAAACGCTATGGTGCGCAAAGCCGTACAGGCGGTCGGTGCCGCGGAAGCCGCGGCTCAGGGAGTCGGCGACGTCGGCGAACACCAGGGGGCCGGTGCCGGGCGCCGGCGCGTCCCAGTCAACGGGCATCCCGGTGTCGGCCAGCAGCGGCGCGGCGTCACCGGCCTCGGGCGCCGAGCGGGCCGCCTCCTGGGACGCCGCCACCAGCTCGGGAATCACCCGCGGGTCGACCTCGGCCGAGACCATGGTGCCGATCCGCGCGCTGGATCCTTGGCGGACGACGGAGATCACCGTGATGCTGCGATTGACCGAAACACCGTTGGTGGTCATCGAATTGCCGGCCCAGCGCAGCGTCGCCTCGACCTTGTCGGTGACGAGCACCATGGTCTCGGCCGAGGTCGACCCGCGGGTGATTCCCGAGCTGGTGGCGGCGTCCCAGGAGGCGGCCCGCTCG
>NZ_LZKD01000008.1:0-678 GCF_001668695.1 Mycobacterium sp. E2497 | reverse complement strand
GGGCACGAAGTCCGGATGGCCGTCCCGCCCAATCTTGTTGAGCTCGCGGAGGAAGCGGGGCTTGCGGCCATCGGCTACGGACCCGATATGCACGACTTCTGGAGCGACGAATTCATCCGCGACTTCTGGAAGAATTTCGTGCGCGGGCCCATCAAGTTGATGCGCGACGCATGGGAGCCGGTGCTGCGGAACTGGCAGCTGATGAGCTCGTCACTGATGTCGGTCGGTGCGGGCGCCGATTTGATCTTCACCGGACAGCTCTACCAGGACCTGGCGATCAACGTCGCCGAGTTCTACGGCATTCCGCTGGCGACACTGCATCACTTCCCGATGCGGGCCAACGGCCAGCTCGTTCCGCGCGTGCCGGCGCCGCTGTTCCGCTCCAGCATGAAGACGGTCGAGTGGTTGTTTTGGCGGTCGACGAAGCGAGTCGAGAACGCACAGCGCCGCGAACTCGGCCTGTCCGCGGCCACGAAACCCTCGCCGCGGCGGATCGCCGAACGCGGTTCGCTCGAGATTCAGGCCTATGACGAAGTCTGCTTTCCCGGCCTGGCCGCCGAATGGGCGAAGAAGTGGGGCGACCGACGGCCCTTTGTCGGTGCGCTGACGATGCAGTTGACCACGGACGCCGACGAGGACGTGGCGTCATGGATCGCCGGTGGCTCACCGCCGATCTGC
>NZ_LZKD01000007.1:0-44010 GCF_001668695.1 Mycobacterium sp. E2497 | reverse complement strand
TACTGGCCGCTGGAGCGATCTCAGTGACGATCCCTCAGACACACTCAAACAATCCGTGGCGATGCTCGGTGGCGCGGCTGCAAGCGACTTGGAAGCCGGCAAGAGCAGATCGGATGTAGTCGAACTCACGTTGGGTCGGTTTCGAAGCGTTGGTGATCGATCCTTGGTCTTGACCCGTACTGATGCGGAAGAAATCGTGACGTGCGCGCAGGCGAACTTGGTCGGTCGGTGAACAATGCGGGCGAGGTGCAGCGCCGAGCGCAGCGCCATGATGCCCCGACGGCGCCGCACCCGCGCTCATGACCGCGCCACCCGATCGCCGCCGAACGCCTACACAACTACGAGACCCGCGAACAGGCAGGCCAAGCCGCCCGACACCGACCCCTCGCGACACCACCACCATTTTGAAGCGATTCCCGCACCCCACGCTCCCGGGAGGGTTCCGGGCTCAGCCGTCGATGTGCGTCGGTGGGTCGACGAAGGTGAAATCCGAAGGGGGATGGTCGGGGCCCATCACATCGCAGTGCCCGTCGGGCACGAGGTACGAACTGGCGCCGTTGGGAATCAACCGGGCGACTGCCACGCAACGCTGCCAGGTGCCGTCGGGCTGCACTGGTCCGTCGCACTTGCTGAGGACGGGTCCTCCGTACAGGCAGCCGGCGCCGGCCGGCGGCGCCGAGACGATCGGCCCCGCGGCCATCAGCAGGACAGCGAATCCTCCGACGATGCCGCGCTTCATGGTTGCCTCCCGACACCTGACGCTACCGCTTTCATAGCGGCTTTTGGGATCGGTAGCGAACCATTCGCTGTCTGCTGATTCGCGTAGTCCACATCGGAAAGGCGCGAGCCAATGTCGCACAATCGCAAAGTCGGGAAGCTCATCGCCGGCGCGCTGCTGTCAGGCGGCGTGGCGGCAATAGGCCTGGGGCTGTCCGGGGGCACCGCGCAGGCGGGCCCCACAATGACGCCCCAATTCAATCGTCCACTGCCCGTGGACAACTTCACGGTTCCGCACGAATGGTGCCCGGGGCAACCGTTGCCGATGCCGGACGTCCGTTGGGACATGGGCGTCTGCCACCACTGGTACTGGGTGCCGGTCGGGGGCATGGGCAACGTCGGCCAATTCGTCTGGGAGGGAGACGCTCCGCGGCGCCCGCTGGGCCCGCCGCCGTGCTACGGAGCGCCCATCTGCCTGCCCGGCCTGTAGTGGGCATCGCGCCCGCGTAGGCGGCCCGCGATCGGGTAGCCCGCGGCGCCACGGTGACCGTCTGCGAAATCCATTCCAAGGCAGATCGGCCGCCGGAAAAGGCCCGGTCGTTTAATGCTTTGGTTACCCTAAGGTCAGGGGTATATCGTTCGTCCCAGCCGGGACTCGACGGGGAAGGATCTGGGGGGCACCCTGGGGGGTGAGTGCTCAATGTTTCCGGCGTGTTTGCAACCTGGTAAACGCAATTTTCCGGCCGCGTACTCGGCATAGACAATGTGAGGTGTGATGGACTTGTTCGCGCCCCCCGAGATCACCTCGACGCTTATCCACTCCGGGCCTGGAGCGGGTTCGCTGATCGAGGCCGCGGGCGCGTGGCAAAGTCTGGGCGTCGAGCTGGAGAACTCGGTCGCCGTGTATGCCTCGGTGTTGTCGTCGTTGATCGAGTCGTGGGACGGCTCATCCTCGATGGCGATGCTGCAGGCCGTGCAGCCCTACCTCATCTGGCTGCGCACCACCGCGCAGCAGGCCCAGCAAATGGCCACCTCGGCGGAGTCTGCCGCGGCGGCCTTCAGTGACGTTCAGTCCGCGGTGGTGCAGCCCGCAGTGGTGGCCGCCAACCGGACGCGGCTGGCGCAGCTGCTCGCCACCAACACGTTCGGGCAGAACACGGCCGCGATCGCCCAGACGGAAAACGCGTACCAGACCATGTGGGCGAACAACTCGGCGGCGATGACGCAATATCAGGCGGCCACGAATCAGACCACGAGCCAGCTGTCCCAATTCAATTCGCCGCTGTCCATCACCAGCCCGACGGCCGCGGTCAACCAGAACGCCGCGGTGTCCAATGCTTCCTTGCTCAGCACGGCATCGAGCACGGGCAACGCCATCGACCAGCTCGGCGTCACCCCCTTCGATCCCAACGCCGGTTGGTTCAACTACTGGAGCACCTGGGGCAACCAGTTCATCTCGTCCGGCTTTCCCATCAACCTGCTCAGCTACCTGGCTCAGAACACCTCGGCCCAGGCGCTGCAGGGCGTGGGCAGCGACATCGGCCTGGGGCTCTCCGAGGGCGAGGGGGCGCTGGCGGCGTCGGTGACCAGGCTGGCCGGCGCGATCTCGGCGGCCCCGGGGGGCGCGCCAGCGGCCGCGATGGGGGTCGGGGTATCGCTGGGCAAGCTGACCGCTCCGCCCGCGGTGGTGGGGCTGCTGCCGGCGACGCAAACGCCGGTGCAGCTGGCCTCGTCGGTGTCGCCCCTGCCGGCCGACGCCGGGCTGACCGGAATGCCGCTGATGCCGATGATGGCGCCGTCGACGAACTCGGCGGGCAGCGGATGGCGCAAGCGCAAACAGCAGAAGTTCGAGGATCTGGAATACGGGGCGGAACTCCCGAAGAAGGTGATCCAGCGACCGCCCAGCGGCGGATGAGGGGCGACGATGGTTCCTCACGACTCCGGAAGCCGCATTTCGCCGCCGGATAGGTCAATGGCGGCGCGAGCCCCGTATCGGGCACGCGTGACGGCACTCGTGCGCCCCGTCTGGTCGGGTGAGCCGTGATCGATTTTGGGCTGCTGCCCCCCGAGATCACTTCGGCGCTGATCCATGCCGGGCCCGGCGCCTGGTCGATGATCGACGCCGCCGGCGCATGGCAGGAGCTCAGTGCCGAATTGGAAGCGGCCGCCAGCAGCTATGCCGCGGAGCTGGCTTCGCTGACGGCGACCTGGCGCGGCCCGTCGTCGCTGGCGATGGCCCAGGCGTTCGAGCCCTACCTCACGTGGTTGCGCACCACCGCGGTGCAATGCCAGGAAATCGCCGCATCCGTCGAAATCGCCACGGCCGCATTCGAATTGACGCACTGGACGGTGGTGCATCCCTCCGTCGTGGCGGCCAACCGGGCGCGGTTGGCACTGTTGCTGGCCACCAACTTCTTCGGCATCAACGCTCCGGCCATCGCCGAAACCGAGGCCGAGTACAACGCCATGTGGGTGAACAACTCCACCGCGATGTACCGGTACGGCGCGACGTCGCTGAACGCCGTCAAGCTGTCTCAGTTCTCGCCACCGCCACAGGTGGCCAATCCCTCGGCGGTGACCACCCAGGCCACGGTCGCGCCCACGGCGAACGCGCTGACCAGCTCGGCGACCACCGGGTCCGTTCTCGACACGCTCGGCGTGACCCCCTTCGACCCCAAGCAGGGTTGGTTCTGGTATTTCAGCACCTGGGGCAACCAGACCATTGCGGGCGGGCTTCCCGTGAACCTGCTGAGCTACATCGCGCAGGTCAACGCGGCCCAGGCGCTTCAGGGTGTGAGCACCGACATCGGCCAGGGCCTGGCGGAAGGTGGGGCTGCCCTGGCGTCGGCGGATGCCAGCCTCGTGAACGCGCTCGGCTCCGGATGGTCGGCGCTGGCCCCCCGCGGCGCGCTGGGGGTCTCCGTCCTGGTGGGCAAGCTGAGCATGCCGCCCGCGACGGTGGGGATGCTGCCCGGCGTCCAGCCGCCGGTGCAGCTGGCCTCGGCGGTGTCGCCGCTTCCGCCGGGCGCGGTGCAGCCGCCCGCCCTCCCGTTAGCCCCGATGCGGCCGCCGATGGGTGGCAAGGGTGGTCGCGGCGATGGTCGGGACTACGACGACATCGAGATCGGCGCGGAGCTTCCCGGCACCGTCATGAAGCGACCGCCGTCAGCGGGATAGCTTGGGCCCCAACGCCTGACGGCGCTCCGGCCGTGACGGGCCGGGCTCGTCCTCGGCCAGGGTGAAATAGCTCTCCTCCTCCTGCAGGAAATGCAGGCGCAGCAGGGCGTGCAGCCCGTAGAGGCACGCCAGCAGGTCGTCGACCTGGTCGGGGCCGATCCCTCCGCTGCTCTGGGCCAACGCCAGGTGCGCGCCGATCCGGTCGGAGAGTCGCTGGATCTCGGCATGGGTCCGGCTCATCGGTGCGGTCGCTTCGCTGGTGCCCAGCGGGTGGGCCAGCGCCGGATAGAGCTCCGACTCCTCGGCCCGTTCGTGCGGGATGATCCGCTCGGTGAGCACGGTGTGGGCGTGGCGCACGGCCTCCATAGCCGGCTCGTCGGCCCCGTCGGCGAGCCGGTCGGCGGCATCGCGCAACAGGTCCACGGCGTCGCGCAGCTCGTCGTGTTCGGCGTCGAAGCGCCGCAGCAGCTGTTCGGTCGTAGCCGGCAGGTCGACCTCGATGTCGGGGTTGCCGCGCAGGGCGCGCAGCGCGTTGAGGATCACGGCGACGTCGATGCCCTCCTGCACCAGTGCACCGACGGCCGGCGGCAGCCACCCCGCGGCGGCGACGGCCATCGCGGCCAGTGACAGGGCCATGCCGACGACCGCGCTCTGCACGGCGATGCGTCGTGACCACCGGGCGATGTCCATCGCGTCGGCGAGCCGCTCCAGTCGATCGGTGGTCAAGACGATACTGGCCGCCTCCGAGGACGCGGTGGCGCCGCGGGCACCCATCGCGACGCCGACGCTGGCCGCGGCCAACGCGGGTGCGTCGTTGACCCCGTCGCCGACCATCACGGTCACCGCGCGGTCCTTCTCGGCGCGGACGGCGGCCACCTTGTCCGCCGGGCTTTGTTCGGCGTACACCTCGTCCAGGCCCAGCACGGCCGCGACCTCGCGGGCAGGCTCGGTGCGGTCACCGGTGAGCATGACCAATCGGTTCAGCCCCGCCTCGCGCAGCCGCCGCAGGGTGCGCGGGGCGTGACGACGCAGCGGGTCGCGCAGCAGCACCGCGCCCGTGGGCCGCCCGTCGACGCAGACCCAGGCGATGGCGGCGCCGTCCAGCAGGGCGCGATTCACCACCGCGCGGGCCCATTCGGTGTTGGCGGTGTCGTGCCAGAGTTTGCCGACGTGCACCCGGTGACCATCCAGGGTGGCGGTGACGCCGCGGCCGGGTTCCTCGACGACCTCGGTCGGAAGGGACAGCTGCAGGCCGCGGGCCCGCGCGGCGGTGACGATCGCCTCGGCCAGGACATGCGGGGACATCTGATCCACCGACGCCGCCACCCGCAGGATCTCGATCGCGTCGCGCCCGGGGGCGGCGGCCACGTCGATGACGACCGGGCACCCCATGGTCAGGGTGCCCGTCTTGTCCATCACCAAAGTGGTTGCGTGGCCGAGGTTTTCCAGAGCGCCGCCACCGCGGATCACCACACCGCGGCGCGAGGCCCGCGACAGCCCGGACACGATGGCGACCGGTGCCGCGAGCAACAGCGGGCACGGGGTCGCCACCACCAGCACCGCCACCGCCCGCACAGCGGACCCACTGGCCAGCCACGCCACGCCGGCCACCAGCAGCGTCAACGGCAGGAACCATGCCGCGTACCGGTCGGCCAGCCGCACCACCGGCGCGTTCTCCGCGCCGGCCTCCGCGGCCAGGCGGACGATGTGGGCGTAGGTGCTGTCGGCGGCGGTGGCCGTGGCCTCCATTTCAAACGCGCTGCCCGCGTTGACCACCCCGCTGCGCACGGGTTCGCCGGCGGTTCGCTCCACCTGCAGCGGTTCGCCGGTCAGGACCGATTCGTCCAGCACCGCGACCGCACTGGAAATGCGCCCGTCGACGGGCACCACTTCTCCCGGGCCGACGAGCAGCAGATCGTCGATTGCCACGTCATCCAGCGCGATGACGTCCACTGCCGAGCCGACGCGGCGGCGGGCGAACCGTGGCGCGTGCTCCAGCAGCGCCCGCAGGTCGTGTGACGCGCGGCGTTCGGCCGCGGCCTCCAGGGCCCGCCCGCCGGCGAGCATCACCGCGATCAGCGCCCCCGCGAGATATTCGCCCACCAGCAGGGTGCCGACCAGCGACAACACCGCTATCAGGTCCACCCCGAACCGGCCCCGGCGCAGCGCGGCGATGACCCACACCACCGCGGGGATTACCGCCACCACCGTGCCCGCGATCCAACAGCCGTCGGCGATCCGCCGGGCACCGGCCAGCCAGGCGATCCCCCCGGCCGCCAGCGCGGCGGCGGTCACCGCGGCCAGGGCCGGCTCGACCCACCGGGTGGGCAGGATCCGCCGCCCGCGTACCCCGACGTCCATGCCAGTCAGCCTTCCCTGACATCGCGGCGATGGCTAGGGCCGGATGGACGGGGATTGAGGACTCAGGTCACTAGCAGGTGGCGGCGCGTCCCGGTCAGCATTGGTGACGTGACTGCAAGTCCTTCCGCCGGTTCCATGCCAATCCACACCATCACCGGCGACCCCGTCGCCCGCGTCCCCGCCGACGCCACGATCGCCGACGCCGCCAGGGCCATGGTGACCTGCGACGTGGGTGCGATCGCGGTCGGCGACGACCCGCGGCCCGCCGCGCTGGTGAGCGAGCGCGACATCGTGCGGGCGGTGGCGGCCGGGCGGAATCTCGCGACCGCCCCGGTCTCCGACGTGGCCAGCACCAAACTGGTGTGGTGTGACGCCGAAGCCTCGGTGGACCAGGTCGCCGCCCGGATGATGGACCGCTACATCCGCCACGTGCTGGTGGAGCGCGACGGCGCGCTGGTCGGCATCGTCTCGGCCCGCGACCTGCTGGGCGTCTACGCGGACTTCGATTCTTGAGGCCGCGAGCGGTGGCCGCGCTTCTCGGCGGCGGCCTGGCCGGGCTGACGGGCTGGGACCTGCTGCAGCGCCGCCACACCATCCTGCGCAACTTCCCGGTCATCGGACACCTGCGGTTCCTGCTGGAAGCGGTGGGCCCCGAGCTGCGCCAGTACATCGTCACCGACAACGACGCGGAACGGCCGTTCAGCCGTGACCAGCGCCGCTGGGTGTACACGTCGTCGAAGCTGGCCAACCGATACTTCGGCTTCGGCACCGACAACGACCTGGAGCGGGTGCACAACTATCCCATCGTCAAGCACGCCGCGTTCCCCGTCGCGGCGCCGGCCGGTGAGCCCGACCACCCGGACCCGGCGGTGCCACTGCCGGCGGCGAAGGTGCTCGGCGCCGCGCGCGGCCGCGCCAAGGCCTTTCGCCCGTCGTCGCTGGTCAACATCTCCGGGATGAGCTTCGGTGCCCTCGGCGGCGCGGCCGTCACCGCCCTGAACAAGGGCGCGGCGATCGCCGGCGCCCTGCACACCACCGGCGAGGGTGGGGTGTCGCCGTATCACCTCCACGGCGGCGACCTGGTCTGGCAGATCGGCACCGGCTACTTCGGCTGCCGCGACGAAGAGGGCCGGTTCAGCCTGCCCCGGCTGGTCGACCGGGTGGCGGCCACGCCGTCCATCCGCGCCATCGAGATCAAGCTCAGCCAGGGCGCCAAGCCCGGCCTGGGCGGCGTGCTGCCGGGCGCCAAGGTCACCCCCGAGATCGCCGCCATCCGCGGCGTGCCGGCCGGGGTGGACTGCCGGAGCCCGGCGGGCCACTCCGCGTTCCATGACGTCGACGGGCTGCTGGAGCTGGTGGAGACGATCGCCGCCGAGACGGGCCTGCCGGTCGGCATCAAGTCGGCGGTCGGGGAGGGGCGGTTCTGGTGCGACCTGGCGGGGCGGATGGCCCGCACCGGCACCGGTGTCGACTTCGTGACGGTCGACGGCGGCGAGGGCGGTGCCGGCGCGGCCCCGCTGGTCTTCACCGACCACGTCGCCCTGCCCTTCAAGTGGGCTCTGCCGCGGGTGTACCGGGCCTTCGCCGAGCACGGGTTGCACCGTGACGTGGTCTTCATCGGGTCGGCCAAGCTGGGCATCCCGGAGAACGCGCTGCTGGCCCTGGCCACCGGCTGCGACATGGTCAATGTCGGCCGGACCGCCATGTTCTCGATCGGCTGCATCCAGGCGCAGCGCTGCCACACCGGCCGCTGCCCGTCGGGCGTGGCAACCCAGTCGCCGTGGCTGCAGCACGGCCTCGACCCGGACCTGAAATCGGTGCGCTGCGCCAACTACCTGGCCACCCTGCGGTTCGAACTGCTGCAGCTGGCCCGCACCTGCGGCTACGTCCATCCGGCGCTGGTGCCGCTGGAGGCCATCGAGCTTCTCGACGTCGACATGAAGACCGTCCGAGTCGATCAGTTGCTGGATTACCAGCCCGACTGGGGCCTGCCTGGCCCGGCCGACGCCGAGGCGATCACGGCCGTGATGTCCAGCGGCGCAGGATGAATTTGCGGATCTCGCTGACCCACAGGACCGTGCTGGCCACGGCGATGCAGACCAGCCACTGACTCAGCGAGAGCGGCGTGGTGGTGAAGGCCGTGTTGAGGACGGGTAGCTGAACGACGGCGACCTGCAGCAGCGCCGACAGCCCGATCGCAGCCCATAACCACCGGTTGGCGAAGAACCGGTGGAACGCGGACCGCGTCTCCGAGCGGGCGTTGACGGCGTTGATCAGCTGGGCGATCACCAGCACGGTGAAGCCCGCGGTGCGGGCGGTGTCCAGCGACGACGGCAGGGGGCCGCCGGGGGCGTAGATGCGGATGGTGAGCAGCGTGGCCGCCGCCACCGCCGCGCCGATCACGATGATGTTGTTCCACATCCGCGCGTCGATCACCCGGTCCGAGGCCGAGCGGGGCGGCCGGCTCATGACCTCTTCGGTTTGCGGGTCGACGCCCAACGCCAGCGCCGGTGCGCCGTCGGTCAGCAGGTTGATCCACAGAATCTGCGTGGCCAGCAGCGGCAGCGCGACGGTATCGCCCTGCGCCAGGCCGACCGCCCCGGCCAGCACGACCCCGAAGAAAACCGTGAAGATTTCGCCCATGTTCGACGACAGCAGGTAGCGCAGCGACTTCTTGATGTTCGAGAAGATGCCGCGGCCCTCGCGGATGGCCTGGACGATGGTCGCGAAGTTGTCGTCGGCGAGGATCATGTTCGCCGCTTCCCTGGCGACTTCGGTGCCGGAGCGTCCCATCGCGATGCCGATGTCGGCTGACTTCAGCGCGGGCGCGTCGTTGATGCCCTCCCCGGTGACGGCCACGATTTCATGGTCGGCGTGCAGCGCGTCGATGATGCGCTGTTTGTCCGCCGGATCGACCTGCGTGTACTGCGAGTGCTGGCGCACCGTTTCCCGCAGCTGCTCGTCATCCAGCGTCGCGAGTTCTGCACCGGACACGGCCGACTCGCCGCCTTCGATACCCAGCTTCCGGGCGATGCGCGCGGCGACCCGCGGATGGTCGCCGGTGATCATCACGACCCGGACGCCGGCGCGGCGCGCCTCGGCGATCGCGGCCGCCACCTCCGGCCGGGGTGGATCGGTGATCCCCACCATGCCCAGGTACACCAGGTGCCCGTCGGACCGGCAGGCGACCGCCACGGTGTGCAGGGCGTCGAGCGCCAGCCGCTCCGCGTCGCTTCGGATCGCGGCCCGTGCCGAGTCGTCGAGTGGCGCAAGCCGATCACCGGCCCGCAGGTGCGTGCACCGGCCGAGCACCTCGCCGGGCTCGCCCGTCGTCACGTCAGTCGGCGTCGTGCGGGGCCCGTCGCCGAGCTTCTTGCGGGCGACCAGGAAGGCCGCGTCGACGGGATCGCCCCGGATCGTCCACTGGCCGTCGTGCATGTCGAGCGCGGTAGCACCGCTGGCGGCGGCGCCCCCGTCGAGCACCAGGGCGGCCTGCCGCCACAGGTCGTCGCCCTCACCCAGCGGCGCGCCGCCGCGCTCGAGGCGACCCTCGGGCCGGTACCCGGCGCCGGTGACTCTCACCTCCCCAAGGGGAGTGACGACCCGGACGATGGTCATCTCTCCGGTCGTGAGGGTGCCCGTCTTGCCCGAGCACACCACCGACGCCGAGCCCAGGGTCTCGGCGGAGGACAGCTCCTTGACGACGGCGTTCAGACCTGCCATCCGCCGCATCCCCAGGGCGAGCACCACCGACATGATGGCGGGCAGGCCCTCCGGCACGGCCGCCACGGCCAGCGAGACGCCCAGGAGCACCGCCGTCACCACGTCGTGGGCGGTGTGGATGCCGAAGACCACGAAGATCGTCGCGATCACTACCACCGCGATCACCAGCACGGCGATCCCCAGCAGCCGGCTGGCCCGGGCCACCTCACGCTGCAACGGTGTCGGTTCGTGGTCGACCGTGCGGACCAGGCCGGCGATCTGACCGGTCTGGGTCGCCATCCCCGTCGCGGTCACGACTGCCCGCCCGGTGCCCTTGGTGACAGCGGTGCCCTTGAACACCATGTCCGCCCTGTCGCCCAGCGCCGCCGGCCCAGGCAGCGTCCGGGCATCTTTGAGCACGGGTTCGCTCAGACCGGTCAGCGCGGCCTCGGACAGCTCCAGCCCGGCGGACCAGAGCAGCCTGGCGTCGGCCGCCACGGCATCGCCCTCGGCCAGCAGCAACACGTCGCCGGGCACCACGTCGCCGGCGGGAACCGTGCGCCGCGCACCGTCCCGGATGACCGTCGCCGACGTCGCGGCCATCCGGGCCAACGCGCTCACCGCCTTCTCGGCGCGGGATTCCTGCGCGTACCCCAGGAGTGCGTTCAGGACGAGGATGACCGCGATCACCACCGCGTCGACCGGCCAGCCGCCGGCTCCCTCGACCACCCAGACCGCCAGCGAGGCGACCAACGCGGCGAGCAGCAGGTAGATCAGCGGGCTGCGGAACTGCGCCAGCAGCCTTCGGTAGGCCGGCGGCGGCGGGATGCTCTCGATGTCGTTGGCGCCCACCGCGGCGAGCCGGCGGGCGGCCTCTGCCTCGGGCAACCCCGCTTCGCGATCGGTGCGCAGCCGGTCGACGACGGCGGCGGCGTCGAGGAGCGCGGGGTCGGGGTCGAGCAGTGCGGCGTCCACCGGGCGCGCTCAACCGGTCAGTGCTGGCTCGCCGGCTGCGGCGAGGCGGCTTCCCTGCGGGACTCCAGCATCCGGTTGCGGACGATGTGCTCGACGAGGATCGGTACGAAGGTCTGGACGGGGGCGTCGACGAACTGCTCGGCGGCCTCCTCGGACCAGCGCTTGATCTGGGCGGTCCGTTGCTCGTCGCCGAGCCCCTCGTGGCGGGCCAGCTTGTCGGCGACGTCGGCCACGGATCGCGCCACCGTCGAATGGCTGTGTTGCGGCACGGCGTCGTCGGCGGGCATCCGGGCCTGCTCCAGCGCTTGACGGGCGACCTCCTCGCCGGCGTCGGGGCGGATGACGTGCAGCGTGAGGTGGTGGCCGTCCTCGCCGATCAGGATGACGCTGGCCGGCTCGTCGCTGGTGAACGCCAGCAGTTCGACCGTCTGGCCGCCGATCTCGGCCAGCGGCGGCGTCTCCTGCCAGCCGTTGCGGCGATAGCCCACCATCACGACCGGGCCCAGCCGCTCGGCCACCGACGCCAGCAGGCCAGGCAACTCGTCGACCAGGTTCGTGGTCCGTGGCCACCAGGCACCGTCGATGTGCTCCGACACGGACCGGTACGGCTTGAGCTGTAAGCGATTTTCCATATGCACGCCTCAATCGTCGGCGGGGCGGTCGGAACCCGACAGGGCCGGCCGCACCGAAGTGGTGGGACTTTGTGCCCTTTCGGGACCGGTCGCCGGCTCGACGCCGAGCCAGCGCCGCTGCACGCTGTGTGACGCGCGCAACATCAGGTCGGGCGCAACCGCGGACAGGGAGCTGGCCGTCGCCGCGGCCAACAGGCCCTGGCCCCAGGCCAACGGGTCCAGCGGCGTGCAGCCGAACAGCTGGCTCAGGCCCGGGGTGCTGATCACCAGCACGAGCGCGCCCAGCGAGCCCACCGAGGTCAGCACCACCAGCGGGGCCCGCGAGTCGACCAGCGTCTGGCTGAGTTGCGCGCCGACCAAGGCGACCAGCGCGACCGTGGCCGCGCGCTGCGGCGGGCCGGTCACCCTGGCCATCGCCCAGCCCGCGGTGGCGCCGATGGTGGTCGCGGCGCCGCGGATCCCGATCGCCCGCCACATCGCGGCCTCGTCGCGGTCGACGTCGGCGGTGCCCGCCTGGGAGCTGACCGCCAGTGCGGCGGCCGGCAGCGCGTCGGTCAGCATGTTGACCAACAGCATCTGGCGGGCGTTGAGCACCGAACGCCCGGTCAGGATGGTGGTCAACAGGGCGAAGCACACCTCACCGAGGTTGCCGCCCAGCAGCATCGACACCGCCGACTGCACGCGCCGCCACAGCTGCTCGCCCTCGTCGAGCGCGTCGAGCAGCGCCTCGATCCGTTCGTCGAGCAGCACCACGTCGGCGGCCGTGCGGGCCGCGTCGCTGCCCCGCGCCGCCACGCCGATGCCCACGCTGGCCGCCCGGATCGCGGCGGCGTCGTTGACGCCGTCGCCGACCATGGCGGTCACCAGCCCGGCCCGCTCGAGGGTCTGTACCACGTCGATCTTGTGCTCCGGCGTCATCCGCGCGAAGACCACCCGCGAGGCCGCCGCGGCGGCCCGCCCGTCGGCGGACAACGCCTCCCAGTCTCCGCCGGTGATCACCTGGTCGGCGGTGACATCGAGGCCCAGTTCCTGAGCGATCACCGCCGCGGTCGCCGGGTGATCACCGGTGATCACCCGGACCCCGATGTCGCGCGCGGCGAGTTCCTTCAGCAGCCCGGGGGCAGCGGCCCGCGGGGTGTCGGCCAGCCCGAGCAGCCCGATCGGGGTGAGCCCGGAGGAGCACAGGGCCTCCAGCCGGTCGGGATCGGCCGCCGCGGCCGCCGCCTCGTCCGCGCTGAGTTGGCGTTCTGCCACCGCCAGCACCCGCAAGCCCTTGGCCGCCATCTCGTCGACCAGTTCCGTCAACGGGTCGTCGTCGTGCAGCAGCGCCGACGCGAGCACCTCGGGTGAGCCCTTGATGGTCAGCCGGGTGCCGACGAGCGCGGCCGCGAACGGGCGGCCGGACTGGAACGGCAGGAACGCGTCCCGGGTTAGGCGTTGCGGCTCGGAGCCGTCGCCGCGCAGGGCGGGATCGCCGGCGGCCCGCTGTATCGCATCGTCGGTGGCATGGTCGACACGGTGGGTGTGCCTGGCGTAGCTGGTGCTCAACGCCGCATCCAGCACCGCACCGGGGGTGTGCCCCTTCATCGGGTGCACCGCCTTGACCTTCAGCCGGTTCTCGCTCAAGGTCCCGGTCTTGTCGAAGCACACCACGTCCAGCCGGGCCAGCGCCTCCACCGAGTGCGGGTTGCGGATCAGCACCGACTCGCCGGTGAGCCGGCGCGCGGCCGCCAGCTGGGCCAGCGTCGCGACCAGCGGCAACCCCTCCGGGATGGCCGCGACGATCAGCGTGACCGCGCTGGACACCGCCTCGCGCAACCCGGTGCCCCGTGCCACGCTGAGCAGGCCCACCAGGCCGCCGCTCGCCACGCTGAACGGCAGGGCCCGGCGGGTGATGTGCCGCAACTGTCGCTGCAGGCCGATCTCCTGCAGTTTCCTGGGCGCCATCGCCAGCGCCCGGCGCATCTCCGACCGCGAACCCACGGCCGTCACCACGGCCACCGCCGTACCCGCGACGACCGTCGTGCCCGCGTAGAGCATGCAGGTCCGTTCGGCCAGCGGTGCCCCCGGCGTGGGTTCGGTCTGCTTGGCCACCGGCAGCGATTCGCCGGTCAGCGTCGACTCGTCGACCTCCACGTTCGAGGCGTGCAGCAGCCGGGCGTCGGCGGGCACCACCTCGTCGGCGTGGACCTCGATGATGTCGCCCAGCCGCAGCCGCTTGGTCGGCACCTTCTCGCGGCGCTGTTTGTCCAGCGGGCCCACCCGTCGTCGCGCCGGCGGATCCTGCACGGCCAGCAGGCGATTCAGGGTGCGTTCGGCGTGCAGCTGCTGCTCGGCCGACAAGGCGGCGTTGACCAGCAGCACGCTGCCCACCAGCACCGCGTCCAGCAGGGAGCCGAGCAGCGCGCTGGCCGCCGCGCCGGTGGCCAGCAGCGGGGTGATCGGGTCCGCCAGGTCGCCGCGCATCTCGTCGGCGAAGTCGTGGATGGTCCCCCACGACGCCGCGCTCGCGTCGTGCAGCGCGCGAAGGGGCGGCACCTGCCGCCACCACGCGGCCGCCTCCTCGCGGGCCTCCTCGGTGGGGCGGGGCAACAGCCGCTGCACCTCGGCGACCGGCAAGGCGTGCCAGTCGTGGCTGGTTTCGGGCTCCGGCAGCGGGTCCCGGAGGGTCTTGACGGCCGCCCGGTACCCGAACCACAGGCTGGCCACCATGCCGACGTTGACCGAGGCCGAACTGCGCCCGGGCACACCGGGAATGAGCATCAACGCGCCCAGCGTCGACGCCGACGCGGACAACCGGACTGCCCCGTCGGTGGCCGCGCGCGCGGCGGGCAACGCGTGCAACAGGCGCCAGGCCCCCGTCAGGTCGTTCGCGATCACGTCGGCGGCCCAGGGCGGGGAATGTCGGGGCCGCAGCAGGCCGATCGTCACGTCGGACCGGTGCGCGGCGCGCATCTCCGACGTGGTCAGCAGGGCCACGGTGTTCCCCGCGGCCTTCAGCTCGGCCACGGCCGCCGCTACCGCGTGGTCGATCGACCCGCCCGGCTCGGCCGCGGGATACAACTGGTCGAAACCCTGTGCCAGGGAGCGCAATCCGTCGTCGTCGAGGGAATAGACGCGCGGTTGTGACCGCCGCGCCTCGGTGAGCACCGCCGCCGCGAGCGGGTCGCGGACGGGGCTGATGAGCGCCTCGCCGACGCTGCCGGCCCCGGCGATGTCGGCCAGCTGGTGCCAGCCGGGCTGCAGGCCGTCGTTGTCGAGCGCGGCGCGGACCGCTTCCCAGGCGTGGGCGCGGTCCGAATTCTCCACCCCGAGCACGCGACTCACCGTCAGTTCGTCGGTGTACAGCGCCCGAGGGTCGACCATGATCGCGTCGATCCGGTCGAGCGTCCGCAACACCCGGGGCCGCAGCACCAGCGCGTCGTGGCGGCCGGAGAGGCCGCGGTTCATCGTGCAGCCGAACGCTTCCCGCACGGACCGCAGGGGCTTGGGGACAGCGGCCAGCGCGGCCGCGCCGGCGGCGTCCGGGTTGCGGGTGAGCAGGCCGACCGCGGCGGCGGCGCCGATGCCGGCCAGGCCGGCGCGGTTGGCGTAGCGCTCCGCGGGCCCGTCCGGCGGGGGCGGGTTGCCGACGGGGGCCGAGACCCCGTCGTCGGCCACCGGCCGCTCCGCCAAGCCGGGCTCGTGCCGGATCCAGGCCAGCCTGCCGTTCCACGCCTCGGCGGCCAGCATGGTGCGGGTGGCGGCCTCGGCGGCCGCCGCCGTGGGTGACAGCGTCAGGGCCGCGGAGGTGGCGTTGACGATGCCGAACAACACATCGGTGCCCTCGGGCCCGAGGCGTCGCTCCAGCTCGCGGCGCAGCCGCGGCAGGTGGTCGGCCACGGTCGGGGGCACGGCCACCAAGTCGGGGAGCCGGGGCAGTCGCAGCAGGCTGCCGGTCAGCGAAAGGCCAAGGCCCACGGAGGCGGCCGTGGCCGCCACCATCCGGCCCATCAGCAGCGCGTCGTCGCCGGGCAGGCTGGCCGGCAGGGCCCTGCCCGCCCGCCGTCCGCCGCGTCGTTCCGCGGCCGCGACGCTCCGGCACAGGGCGGCCGCCGACGGCCCGTCGTCGGCCACGGTCACCACGACGCGCGCCAGCGTGCGGTTGAGGTAGGCCTGCTGCACCCCGGGCATCGCCCGGACGGCCGCCAACACGTCGGTGGCGATCGCCGGGCCGTGTTCGCCGTCGAGGCCGCGCACCTCGATCCACCGCCTGGGTCCGTTGTCGCTGACGCGCCGGGCCGGGGGGCCACCCACCGCCTCGAGGACCGCGCCCGCCGCCGCGCGGGTCAGGGCGGGAACGTCGGGCGTGGCGTGCACCAGTGACCTGCCCACGCTGGCCGCGACGTGCCCGCCCAGCAGGGCGGTGCCGGCCGCGAGCTCGGTGCCGACCGCGGCGACGCGCAACGGAGCCGTCAGCAAGCCCAGGCCGGGCAGGCCGCGTCGTGTGCTCACCGTGTTCTCCGGGCTCGGGTCGATTGTCTACAGTGCCCCCGGTTCCGCAAGGGTTACAGCGGCAGCTTAACGGGCGGTAACGTGCGCGGGAAAAAGTCATTGAGGCCCTTTTCGAGGGGCTTTTGTCCCTTGTCAAAACCGCTCGCGTTGGCCACCGTTGCGCTATGCGAAGCGCTTACCACCACCAGCTGGCCGAGTTGACGGTTCAGCTCGGCGAGATGTGCGGCCTGGCCAACGACGCCATGCGGCGCGCCACTGATGCCCTGTTGGAGGCCGACCTGGACGCCGCCGAACAGGTGATCCGTGAGCACGACCGCATGGTGGAGATGCGGGCGCAAACCGAACGGGAGGCGTTCGCGCTGCTGGCGCTGCAACAACCGGTCGCCGGTGAGTTGCGGGCGATTTTCAGCGCCATCCAGATCATCGCCGACATCGAACGCATGGGTGCCTTGGCGGTGCACATCGCCAAGATCGCCCGGCGCGAACACCCGAACCGGATACTGCCTGACGACCTCCGCGCGTGCTTCGCCGACATGGCGAAGGTGGCAATCACGTTGGGCGAAAGCGCAAAACAGGTGCTGATCTCCCACGACCCGCAGCAGGCCGCCCGGCTTCGCGAACAAGACGACGCGATGGACGAGCTGTACCGCAACCTGTTCAGCGCGCTGCTGGACGAAGGCTGGCGGGACAACATTCCCGTCGCCGTGGACTGCGCCTTGCTGGGCCGTTTCTACGAGCGCTTCGCCGACCATGCCGTGGAGGTCGGCCGCCGCGTGGTCTTCATCGTCAGCGGCGATCTGCCCACGCCGGACGAGATCTCGACCTACTGAGCGGCACCGGTGGGGGCGGGCTTGGGAAGATAACGTCGTGCAGGGCACACCGGACATCCAGGGCCGTGTCTGGCGCCACGGTAAGCCGCAGGAAGACTTCACGTTCGACGACATCTCGGGATATCTGGGCGAGCCCGACACCCTGGTGTGGGTGGATTTGTGCGCCCCGGACCACGACGCGTTGTGCGGCCTGGCGGCCGAGCTCGGCCTCAACACGTGGGCGGTGGAAGACGCCGTGGCGGCGGCCGAGCGGGTGAAGGCCACCGCGTACGAGACGCACACGTTCTTCACCGTCTACGCCGTCGGGGTCGCGGAGGAGGTGACCGACGAGCCGCGGCGCATGCTGTCCATGCAGCGGATCTCGGCGTTCGTGCTGCCGCGCGGCCTGATCACGGTACGGCTGACGCAGGACTTCGATGTCAGCCAGCTCACCCGGCGCTGGGATGAGATCGGCGCCCAGCAGTACGGCGTGGGCGCGCTGGTGCACGGCTTGCTCGACGTCGTGGTCGACAGCCACTTCGCCGCGGTGGAGGCCCTGGACGACTGTGTCGAGGCCATCGAAGACGAGCTGTTCGACGGCACGCCGCGCCAGGCGAGCTTCCAGCGCAGGACCTTCCAGATGCGCCGGGACCTGGTGGCGCTGCGGCGGGTGACGCTGCCGATGCGCGAGGTCGTCAACTCGATCCAGCACCACCGCCGCGAGGTCGGCACCGCTCCGGAACTGGACCCGCTGTACGCCGACCTGTATGACCACGTGCTGCGCGTGTCGGAGTGGACGGAGTCGTTGCGGGACATGGTCACAACCATTTTCGAGACCAACCTGTCCCTGCAGGACGCCCGGCTGAACACCATCATGAAGAAGCTGACCGGATGGGCGGCCATCATCGCCGTCCCCACCGCGATCACCGGCTTCTACGGGCAGAACGTTCCCTACCCCGGCTTCGGCCATCTCGCCGGCTTCCTTGCGAGTACCACCCTGATTTCCGTGCTGATGGTGGTGATCTACGTGATGTTCAAGCGGAGGGACTGGCTATGACCGCTGACCTGCTGACCGGCTCGGAGGCCCCGAAGGCGATGCTGGTCGCCGCCGCCCCCCTCGACGAGGTGCTGCGCCGGCTGGACAGCTCGGCCGCCGGGTTGTCCAGCGCGGAGGCCGCCGCCCGGCTGACGCGTTACGGACCCAACGCGGTGCGGACCCATCGCGTCAACGCCCTTGCGGTGCTGGGTCGTCAACTGCGCAACGCGGTGCTCATCCTGCTGGCCGGCACCGCGGTCGTCTCATACTTCCTGGGCGACAGCATGCAGGCCGTCATCATCGGCATCATCCTGGCGGCCAGCATCGGCCTGGGCTTCATCAACGAGTACCGCGCCGAGCGGGCCGCCGCCGAACTGCACGCCAGCGTGCACCACAACGCGCTGGTGCGCCGCGACGGAGAGTTCGTTTCGGTCGCCGTCAGCGAGCTGGTACCGGGCGACGTGATCCGGCTGTCGCTGGGGGAGGCGGTCCCGGCCGACGTCCGGCTGATCGACGTCACAGGCCTGGAATGCAACGAAAGCATCCTGACCGGGGAATCGACCGGATCGGAGAAAGCGCCGCATCCGGTGCCGCCCGGAACCGACCTGGCCGACGCGAGCGATCTGGCCTTCATGGGCACGATCGTCAGCGCCGGTGAGGGCACCGGGGTGGTGTACGCCACCGGAAAGAACGCCGAATTCGGCCGGATCGCTTCGGGTTTGGACGAGCATCCGCCCGAAACCGGTTTCCAGGTCGGGCTGCGCCGGTTCTCCTACCTGCTGCTGCAGGTCGCCGTCGCGCTGATGGTGATCATCTTGATCAGCAACCTGCTGCTGGCCAAGCCGATCATCGACTCGGTGCTGTTCTCGCTGGCGATCGCGGTCGGCATCACGCCGCAGCTGTTGCCGGCCGTCGTGAGCACCAGTCTGGCCACCGGCTCACGCCAGTTGGCCAAGGCGAAGGTGCTCGTCAAGCGGTTGGTCTGCATCGAAGACCTCGGCGACATCGACATCCTGATCACCGACAAGACCGGAACCTTGACGGAGGGACGGATCCGGCTGGTGGACGCCGTCGACGCCGGCGGTGCGCACAGCGACCCGGTCCGCCGGCTCGGCCTGCTGGCCACCGATGTGGACCCGGAAACCGCCGGCGCCAGCGCGAATTCGCTCGACGCCGCACTCTGGGAATCGTCCGGGGCGCAGCAACTGGTGGGCGGTTCTACGCGCCGGGTCGCGCTGCTGCCGTTCGACCACGAACGCCGCGCGACCTCGGCGCTGGTCGACGACGACGGGAACCGGGTGCTGGTGGTCAAGGGGGCGCCCGAGCAGGTGCTGGCCCAGTGCCTGGCCGTCCCGGCGGCGGTGGAGGAGACCCTGGCTGCGTTGTTCGCCGCCGGGCGCCGGGTGGTGGCCGTGGCCACCAAACCGGCGCCGGGGATGACGACGCTGTCCCGGGCGGACGAATGCGAGCTCTCGCTCGCGGGGTTCCTGGTCTTCGCCGACGAGCCCAAACCGGCCGCACGCCAATCGCTGTTGGAGCTGGCCGAGCTGGGCATCGAGCTGAAGATCGCCACCGGGGACAACCCGCGAGTGGCCGAAAAGGTCTGTGAAGAACTGGGTTTGGCCTCGAAGGGCACGATCACCGGCGCGCAGCTCGAACCCCTGGACGACGCCGCGTTCGCCTACGCCGCGCAACACCACACCATCTTCGCGCGCATCTCCCCCGAGCAGAAGGCGCGGCTGATCACCGCGCTGCGGCGCGAGGGGCGAGCCGTCGGCTTCCTGGGCGACGGGGTCAACGACGCGCTGCCGTTGCACGCCGCCGACGTGGGGATCTCGGTCGGCAGCGCCACCGACGTGGCCAAGGACGCCGCCGACGTGGTGCTGCTGGAGAAGGACCTCGGTGTGTTGGCCACCGGCGTCGCCGAGGGCCGGCGGATATTCGCCAACACCATCAAGTACGTGCTGATGGGCACGTCGAGCAACTTCGGGAACATGTTCAGCGCCGCGGCCGCATCGGCCCTGCTGCCGTTCCTGCCGATGCTGCCCAGCCAGATCCTGCTGAACAACCTGTTATACGACTCCTCGCAGCTGGCGATCCCCACCGACAGGGTCGACGCCGAGCAGCTGCACGCGCCGTCGCACTGGAACGTCGCGTTCATCCGCCGGTTCATGCTGATCTTCGGACCGATCAGCTCGCTGTTCGACTTCCTGACGTTCGGGTTGATGCTGGGCGTGCTGCACGCCGGCGCGATCGAGTTCCGCACCGGGTGGTTCGTGGAATCGCTTGCGACGCAGACGCTGATCATCTTCGCGATCCGCACCCGCAAGGTGCCGTTCTTCCGCAGCCGGCCCAGCGCGTTACTCGCCGTCACCAGCCTCACCGTGGTCGCCGTCGGCGCCGGGCTGACGATCTCGCCGCTGGCCCGCACCCTGGGCTTCACCCCGCTGCCGTGGCAGTTCTTCGCCGTGCTGGGCGCGTTCGTCGCCAGCTACCTGGTGCTGGTGGAGCTGGCCAAGCTGCTCTTCTACAGCGAGCCGATGCACCTCGCGGGGCAGCCGCATCGCGCCCGCGGAAACGCGTTCCGCATTCGCCGCCGGGCCGCCCGCTACCACTACATCGAGCGGCGGATGCGCGGGCGGGACGGGGCTTAGTGCTCGACCTGGAGGGTCGGCAGATCCGAAAGACCCTGCTGGATTCCCCGGTCGAGCTTGTCGATCAGTGTCGTGCTGCCGGCCGGGGCCGTCTCCTGGCAGGCACAGCTGAGGGTGGTGAAGGGGCTTGGGTCGGCGTTCGCCGATGCTGCCGACCAACTTGCAGCGCCGAGAGTGAGTGCAACGCCGACCAAAAGTTTAGGAATCATTTGGCCTTCGAGTTCTCGAAATTGAATTCAGGCCAAATTTTACCGGCGCACGTGTCACGAGCCTGTCAACTAGCTGTTAACTTTCAGGCCTGGGTGCCGTACTTCGGGCAGTACGCCCGGATGCTCACCCCCACGAAGTAGCCGGCGTGGTAGCCGTCGAGGTGGCTGTTGGTCATGACGTCGTTTGCCACCTGTTGCGGGGACTCACCGGATTCGAGTTCCTGGCACACTAAATGACCGGACCGGATGGCCGTTTCGGGCGATTCGTAGTTGATGCCCTTGGCGGTCAGCGCCGCGAGGAAGGCGTCGTCGGCGGCGCTGGCGTTGGCGGTCGGGGTCGCCGCCGGCACGCCCAACAGCCCCGCCGCCGGGACAACGCCGACAGCCACCAGCAACCCCAGCAGGCCGGGGTTGCGGATCTGGGTCCTCGTCATTTCTGATACTCCCGTGACATCGAAGTGCCGTTGCTCGCTGACAGCGGGGGCTGCCCGAATAGTTGCACGTTGCGGTGTCGCACGGTGCAGGATCAATCATATTGCGACCACCGCCACACCCGGCTTTGCTCCGGCCTCGGTCCCCTCGGTGCGCTGACGGGATGCCATACGTGCGTTGGTTGGCGCTGGCCGTCGTGGCAGTGTGCTTGGCGGCCTGTGGTGTGCGGCATGTGTCGGCGGCCAGCGCGCGGGATGCTTCCGGGACATTCCGTTCCGGCGGCATGGACCGAACTTACCTGCTGCATGTGCCGCCGGGTAGCCCGGTCGGCCTGGTGCTGAGCCTGCACGGCGGCGGCGGGACCGGCAACGGCCAGCGCGGCCTGACCGGGTTCGACACGGTCGCCGACGCCCACGACCTGTTGGTGGTCTATCCCGACGGTTACGACAAGAGCTGGGCCGACGGGCGGGGGGCGTCGCCGGCGGATCGCCGGCACGTGGACGATGTCGGCTTCCTGGTGGGCTTGGTGGGCAAGCTGCAGAACGACTACGGCATCGCCCCGGGACACGTCTTCGTCACCGGAATGTCCAACGGCGGCTTCATGGCCAACCGGCTGGCGTGCGACCGCGCCGACGTGTTCGCCGCGATCGCGCCCGTGGCGGGCACCCTCGGCGTGGGCGTGGCGTGCAATCCGTCGCGGCCGGTCTCGGTGTGGGAGGCGCACGGCACCGCCGACCCGCTGGTGCCGTTCAACGGCGGTGTCGTGCGCGGCCGCGGCGGGGTGAGCCACTCCATCTCCGCCGACAGCATGGTGAACAAGTGGCGCGCCGCCGACGGGTGCCAGGGCGATCCGTCGGTGCAGGTGCTGCCGGACGTCGGCGACGGCACCGTCGTGCACCGCTTCGACTCCGCGGCGTGTGCGGCGTCGACCGAGGTGACCTTTTACCGGATCGACAGCGGCGGGCACACCTGGCCGGGCGGCAGGCAATACCTGCCGAAGGCGATCATCGGGCCCACCACCCGGGCGCTCGACGGGTCGGAAGCCATCGCGGAGTTCTTCCTGGCGCACGCGCGGGACTAGTGGCGATCGCGAGCGCGGCGTAGCCGGGCGCTGCCGGTCGCCACCATCGGCCAGCCGCGTCAGCGCTGGCAGGACGGGCACCAGTAGGTGACCCGTTCCCCCGTGCCGTCGTAGCTGATCGGGGTGCCGCAGCGCCGGCAAGCCTGCCCGGCCCGCCCGTAGACCCACAGCTGCCGGCCAGTTCGGGTGTCGCCCGTGGTGCAGCGGTTCCAGCGGAACCTGTTGAGCCACAACATGTCTCGCGCGCGGGAGACCAACCTCAGCGGGTCGGAGACCGCGCTCACCGGAGCGGTGGGCAGGTGTCCGCTGACGAAACAGAGCTCGTTGCAGTAGACATTGCCGATGCCGGCCAGCGCCCGCTGGTCGAGCAGCGCCTGGCCCAGCGGCCGGTCCGGGTCGGCCGACAGGTTGGCGGCGGCGAGCGCGGGGTCCCAGTCCTCGCCCAGCAGGTCGGGCCCCAGGTGCGCGACGGCGTCGCCGTCGCGGTCACGGTCGAGGATCTCCAGGACGCCCAGGTCCACGCCGACGGCGCGGACGGGGCCGGCTTCCAGGACGATGCGGGCGCGGTGGTCGACCCGGACCGGGCGGTCGCCGACCCGCCAGCTGCCGTCCATCTTCAGGTGCGAGTGGATGCTGGCCGGGCCCACCCGGATGAACAGGTGCTTCCCCCGGCTGAGCACCTCGTCGACCGCCTGCCCGGTGAGGTCGACGGTCGCGTAGCGCGGGACGCGGACGTCGCAGCGCGTCAGGGTGCGGCCGACCAGGTGCTGGCGTAGCAGGGCCGCGGTGTGCCAGACGGTGTCTCCTTCGGGCATGGTGACCGCAGCCTTACCGCAGCCGCAGTCCGCGCGGTGTGCGGGCGAACCCGGCCTCGGCCAGCGCATCGGCGACCGGATTCGATCCCCCGGCGGGGGTCTGCAGCGCAGGCACCCCGTCGATGCGTTCCACCAGGACCGACGCGACGCGCCGGGAGGCGACCAGGTCTGCCAGCGCCGCGGCCGCCGCGTGGTGCGCGCCCGGGTCGTCGCTGAAGGTGAGCAGTGACCGGCCGCCGCGCTCGAGGAACCAGGCCAGGTGACCGTCCACCAGGACGACGAGCGCGCCGGCCTTGCGGCCCGGCCGGGCCCCGGCCCCGTCCGCGCCGGAGGGCGGCCACGGCAGCGCGGCGCCGTACGGGTTGGCCGGGTCGGCGGCGGCCAGCACGACGGCCCGGTATTCCGGGCGCTCGGGATCGATGCCGTCGCTGTAGCTGCGCAACCGGTCGACGGTCGACGCGACGGCGAACTGGGCGCCGCCCAGCGACTCGACGAAGTACCCGCGTTGGCACCGGCCGGCTTCCTCGAAGGTGCTCAGCACCTTGTAGAGCGTGGCGAACCCGCCGGTGACGCCCTCGGCCGCAACCGCGCCCCGGGTCAGCACGCCGTGGCGGCCCAACAGCAACTCCGCCTGGTAGTGGGCGCGCACCGTGGAGTCGGGCTCGGGGACCGGCAGGGCCGACCAACGGCCCGCCACCGTCGGGTCGGCGGGGCGGGAATGCGCGTGGGCGACGCTGTAGCGGCTCAGGCGCGGCGGCCGATGCGATCGGTGCGCCGGCGCGGATCGTTTGCGGCTGCCCGCGCCGCCGAGCACGGCGCGCACCGGCGCGAACGTGTCACCGGTGACCCGGCCGGCCCAGATCAGTTCCCACAGCGCGGCTTTCAGGTCCCCCTCGGGGATCCCGCTCTGGGCCAGCTGACGGAAGAAGTACGCGCCCCCGCCGGCCAGCGTGTCGAGGATCGCGCGGTGGGCGTCGGTGAAGTCGATGTCGGCGGGTGCGGCCAACGTCAAAGGCGCGGAATCGCCGACGTGCAGCGCGACCCAGCCGTCGCCGGCCGACATCGACCCCGCGCCCGACCAGGTCACCTCGCCGGCGGCGAGCAGCTCGTCGAGCAGGGCGGGGGAGTAGTCCCGGACCCGGGGCCCCAGGATCAGCGGTTCGATCGCCGACGCCGGCAGCCGGACACCGGCCAGCTGGTCGACCACCGACATCAGCCCGTCCAGCCCGGAGTGGGCGGACGAACCGGGGGAGACCATCCCGTGCCAGGCCGGCAGGAACCGCCCGTACGCGGCGGTGCTCACCGGCGCGACCTGCGCGCGCAGCGCGGCCAGCGAGCGGCGCCGCAAGACGCGCAACACGTCGGCGTCGCACCACTGCTCGCCGCCGGTCGCGCCGGAGATCACGGATGCCTCCACGGCGACGAAATCGCCGCGTACCAGCCGGCCTTTCGAACTGGAGGGGTCGGCCAGCCGGCCCAGCACGTCGGCCGTCACCCGCAGCCCCAGCCCGAACCGGGCGGCGGCCTCGGCCGTGGTGAACGGCGTGTGGGTGCGCGCGTAGCGGCCCAGCAGCTCGCCCAGCGGGTCGGCCACCGCCTCGGTGAAGGCGGCCGGCACGCCCAGCGGAACCGGCGCCCCCACCCCGTCGCGCAGCCGCCCGATGTCCTCGACGGCCACCCACCAGCTGCGGCCGGCGAACGACACGGTCAGCACCCGGCGTGCCGCGAGCAGGCCTTCGAGCCAGCCGCCCACCTCGGAGCCGCCGGCCCGGGCGGCGATCTCCTCCTCGGTCATCGGACCCAGCAGCCGCAGCAGGTCCGCGACCCCTTCGGCGTCGCGCGCGGCCCGGTCCTGCGTCAGGTGCTGCAGCTGGCGGCCGGTCGCGGCGATGACGTCCGGGTCGAGCAGCTCACGCAGCTCGACCCGGCCCAGCAGCTCGGCCAGCAGCGTGGTGTCCAGCGACAACGCGGCGGCGCGGCGCTCGGCCAGCGGCGCGTCGCCCTCGTACATGAACGCGCCGACGTAACCGAACAGCAGCGACGCCGCGAACGGCGACGGCCGCGGCGTCTCGACCTCGAGCACCCGCACCTTGCGCTGGGCGATGCCGGCCATCAGCGCGGTCAGGGCCGGCACGTCGTAGACGTCCTGCAGGCATTCGCGGACGGTTTCCAGCACCACCGGAAAGTCGGGATATTTGCGCGCCACCTCCAGCAGCTGCGCGGCCCGCTGGCGCTGCTGCCACAGCGGCGAGCGACGCCCGGGGTGCCGGCGCGGCAACAGCAGCGCGCGGGCCGCGCACTCGCGGAACCGCGAGGCGAACAGCGCCGAGCCGCCCACCTCGGCGGTGACGATCGGGTCGATCTCCTCGGCGTCGAAGACGAAAAGGTCGGCGCCGGGCGGGTTCTCGGTGGTGTCGGACGCGAAATCGGAGAAGGTGTCCGGCAGGCGCACCACGATGCCGTCGTCGGATGCGGTGGGCTTCTCGTCCAGCCCGTAGCGCTCCCGCAGCCGCCGGCCCACCGCCAGGGCCAGCGGCCCGTTCACCCGCAGCCCGTACGGCGAATGCAGGATCACCCGCCAGTCGCCCAGCTCGTCGCGGAACCGTTCCACCAGCAGGGTGGTGTCGGTGGGGACCACCCCGGCCGCGGTGCGCTGCTCGTCCAGCAGCGCCCACATGTTGTCGGTCGCGTAGGCGTCGAAGCCCAGGCCGGCGCACCGGGCGTCGAACGCCTCGCGGTCCAGCCCGGCCAGCTCGCCGGTGAACGCGCCGAGCGCGGCGCCCAGCTCGGCCGGCCGCCCCACGCCGTCGCCGCGCCAGAACGGCAGCCGGGCCGGCTGCCCGGGCGCGGGGATCACCAGCACCCGGTCGTGGGTGATCTCGGTGATCCGCCAGCTGGTGGCGCCCAGCGAGATCACGTCCCCGGGCCGGGACTCGTACACCATCTCCTCTTCGAGTTCGCCTACCCGCGTGGGCTTTTCGGCATCCGACGCGAGGTACACGGTGAACAGCCCGCGGTCGGGGATGGCGCCTCCGGAGGTCACGGCCAGCCGCTGCGCGCCGGGCCGCGCGGTCAGCGTGCCGGTGTCGCGGTCGTAGACCAGCCGCGGACGCAACTCGGCGAACTCGGTGGACGGGTACTTGCCCGAAAGCAGGTCAAGGGTGGCCTCGTACACGCTGCGCGGCAGCGTCGCGAAGGGGGCGCTGCGGCGCACCGTGTCGAACCAGCGGTCGGCGTCCAACGGCTCGAGCGCGGCGGCCGCCACCGTCTGCTGCGCCAGGATGTCCAGCGGGTTGGCGGGCACCCGCATCGTCTCGATCTCGCCGGCGAGCATCCGCTGCACGGTCACCGCGCAGCCGATCAGGTCGGTGCGGTGCTTGGGGACCAGCACGCCCTGTGACACCTCGCCGACCTGGTGGCCGGCCCGCCCGATGCGCTGCAGGCCGCTGGCCACCGACGGCGGCGCCTCCACCTGGATCACCAGATCGACCGCCCCCATGTCGATGCCCAGCTCCAGGCTCGACGTCGCCACCACCGCCTTGAGCAGCCCGCGCTTGAGGTCCTCCTCGACCAGGGCGCGCTGCTCCTTGCTGACCGAACCGTGGTGGGCGCGCGCCAGCAGCGGCTCGGCGCCGTAGGTCTGGCCGCTGCCCATGATGTGCGCGGGCGCCCCGCCGGGCACCCCGCGGTTGGCGTCCGACGCCAGTTCGATCCCGCGGCGTTCGGCGTGGATCTCGTTGAGCCGCGCGGTGAGCCGCTCGGCCAGCCGCCGCGAATTGGCGAACACGATGGTCGACCGGTGCGCCTCGATCAGGTCGACCAGCCGCGCCTCGACGTCGGGCCAGATGCTGGGGGTACCACCCGCTTGCGGGGGAGTGTGGGCCAGGTTGGCCATGTCGGGCACCGGCACCTGCACCGTCAGCTCGACGCTCTTGGCCGCCCGCGGGGCAACGATGGTCGTCGGGTGCTGCCCGGAGAGGAACCGGGCGAGCTCTTCGGGTGGGCGCACCGTCGCCGACAGGCCGATGCGCTGCGCGGGCGGGCCCTCCCGCAGATCTTGTGACAAGTCCTGGAGCCGCTCCAGCGACAGCGCCAGGTGCGCCCCGCGCTTGCCCGCGGCGATGGCGTGGATCTCGTCGACGATCACCGTCTGCACGCCGGCCAGGGTCTCGCGCGCGGCCGACGTCAGCATCAAAAACAGCGACTCCGGCGTGGTGATCAGCACGTCGGGCGGCCGCGCGATGAGCTGGCGGCGTTCGGCGGGCGGCGTGTCGCCGGAGCGGACGCCGACGCTGATGTCGGGCGGCGGCAGGCCGTGGCGCTCGGCGATGCGGGTGAGGCCCGCCAGCGGGGTGCGCAGGTTGCGCTCGACGTCGACGGCCAGGGCCTTGAGCGGTGACACGTAGAGCACGCGGGTGCCCGCCGGTCTTTCCGCCGAACCGCTGAGACCGGCCAGGGAATCCAGGGCCCACAGGAACGCGGCCAGCGTCTTGCCGGATCCGGTCGGCGCGATCACCAGCGTGTTGTCGCCGTCGGCGATGGCGTCCCAGGCCTGGGCCTGCGCGGTGGTGGGACCGGCGAACGTGCTGGTGAACCATTCGCGGGTGGTCGCGCTGAACCGGCCTAGCGGGTCACGAGTGGTCACCTGACCATGGTGCCAAGGCGCACCGACAAGCGTGCGGGCTAGCGCGGTTCGATTCGAGCCGTGGCCATCGCGTGGGACAGCTCGTCGGGAATCTCGGGCACCCGGCCGATGGCGTCGAACAGCGAGTGCGCGCAGGCGTCGGCGAGGCGGTCGGCGTTGATCGTCGGATCGATGATGCGCTGGCGGCACACCTCGAAGGTGAACGCCAGCCAGCCGTGGCAGATCACCCGCAGGTCGCGCTCGACGTCCGCCTCCAGCTTGGCGCCCGAGATCTTGGCCACGAGGTCGTGGATGCGGCTCATGATGTGTTCGAGCTGGCGGTTCTTGGCTTCGTCGTCGACGCCCAGCAGGACCGGGTCGGACCGGCCCAGGCCGACGTAGGCGGCCCACGCGGCCTCCGGGTTCTGCTCGTGGTAGGCCATGTAGGCCATGACCCCCACGCGCACCTCTTCGTACATGGTCAGGCCGGTGGCGTCGTCCATGTTGGTGGTCTCGTACAGCCGGTCGGCCTCGTCCTTGACCACCGCGGCGAAGAAGGCACGCTTGTCGGGGAAGTAGTGATACATCAGCGCCCGGGACACTCCGGCGCGCTCGGCGATCTCGTCGATCCGCACCTCGTCGTAGGGTCGCTTTCCGAAGACTTCTGCCCCCAGAGCGAGCAGCTCAGCGCGTCGATCCTCGGGGGATAACCGCCTTCGGGCTGTCGGCATGTGAGAGATAGTACTCATCAGTGCTGAGACACCAATTAGTTTGTGTCTATCCGGGCTCCACGCCCCGGGCCAGCGGTGATTCATGGTTGTAATTGACGGTGTTGTCAGCGGCGCCGCGGGTCAGCGCCTCCCGCGGGTTCGGACCTTCGCCCGCCGCCGGCCGGGATCCGGTCGTTTTACCCCTTTCTCCGATGGGTATTTGTCCCCATGCGCATACCGCTGGTGCCAGCGCGATCGGGCCCCGGACTTCGTCGGACCATTCGTCGTCGCGCGGTAACTATTGCGACACAGCAAACGATGAACACAGCAGTGACGCTGGGTACAACGACGTGGGGGACCTGAGGGGTACGGATGCACAAAGCGGATGAGCGGTCGGGTGGTGATCGCTTGGGACAGGAAGACGGCGAGGTCCGCGCCGCCATCCGGTTCGCGGTGCTGGCCGCGGCCGCGGCGGTCGGCTTCCTGGTCTTGGCCGCGCTGTGGGTGAGCACCTGCCCGGGCAACGCCGTGGACACGGTGGCCTGCGGCACTCCGCAGCGGACTTTGCTGGCGCTGGGTGGACCGCTGATCCTGCTGGCGGCCGGGCTGTGGGCGTTCCTGCGCACGTACCAAGTGTGGAAGGCGCAGGGCACCTGGTGGGGATGGCACGGCGCGGGCTGGTTCTTGTTCACGCTGATGGTGCTGATGGTCGCCCTCGGCGTGGCTCCGATCGCCGGTCAGGCGCTGGCCCTCTGAGGAGGGTCTCGCCAAAAGCCTTCCGGGAGATCTACCGTTGAAGGTGCAACCCGTATTGAGCTGCGCACAAGTCACGAATTTCCACTAGGAGCAGCCATGGGAGACACCTTTCATGACCCCGTCGACCATCTGAGGACCACGCGGCCGCTTGCCGGGGAATCATTGATCGACGTGTTGCACTGGCCCGGTTACCTGCTGGTGATGGGGGGCGTGGTCGGGGCAAGCGGAAGCCTCGCGGCCTTCGGCACCGGACACCATCACGAGGGCGTGACCGCCGGCGTGCTCGCCGTCATCGCCGCCGTCCTGGGACTGGTGTGGGTGGCGATAGAACACTGGCGAATCCGCCGGCTCGCGGATCGCTGGTATGCCGAACACCCCGAGGCGCACCGGCAGCGGCCCGCCAGCTAGCGGCACGCGCACCGCGCTCCGGGTGAGTGGCGAGCCATTTTTCGGGGAAGCCGGTCCGGGGGGTTACCGGCACCGTCGAGTGGGTATCAGGTGTGCACCATGATGAGTGCCGGAAGGGTTGCGTCTGCGTGGTCACCCCATGGGGGACAGGATCACAAAGACACCGACATAGATGCTTACCGCCAGAACCACCAATACGGCCAGCGCGATCCCGGCTGCTACCGCCATGCGTTTGAGCCGTCGCGCCCGAACCGCTTCGGTGACCCCCGGCCCTTCCATATCGCGCCGAATACCCGGCGGCAAACGTGACTAATCGGCTCGAACGTACGGTCCACGGCGGTCTGCGGGGCGGTAGTAATGTCAGTCAAACGTTGCCGGGAGACCAGATGAACGATGCGGGATTGCGCACCACCAAACGTCAGCGCGGCCACCGCGCCGTCGAACTGCACGTCGCGGCACGCCTGGAAAACCTTGCGATGCTGCGGACGCTGGTCGGTGCGATCGGCACCTTCGAGGACCTGGACTTCGACGCCGTCGCGGATCTGCGGCTCGCGGTCGACGAAGTGTGCACCCGGTTGATCCGCTGCGCCACCCCCGACGCCGTCCTGGTCGTGGTGGTGGACCCGCAGGACGACCAACTGGTGGTGGAGGCGTCCGCGGCGTGCGACACCCATGACGTGGTGGCGCCCGGCAGCTTCAGCTGGCACGTGCTGACGTCGCTGGCCGACGACGTCCAGACCTTCCATGATGGTCGTGAACCCAACCAAACCGGCAGTGTCTTCGGTATCACGCTGACGGCGCGACGGGCGGCCTCCAGCAGGTGACACCACCAGCTGCCGGCGGTTCGGTCTCGCGCCCGAACGAGTACGCCGATGTCCCGGACATGTTCCGCGAGTTGGCGACCGTGCCCGCCGACTCGATGGAGTTCCAGCGTCAACGGGACAAGATCGTCGAGCGTTGCCTGCCTTTGGCCGACCACATCGCCCGCCGGTTCGAGGGACGCGGCGAACCGCGCGACGACCTCGTCCAGGTGGCGCGGGTGGGACTGGTCAACGCGGTGGTCCGGTTCGACGTGGAGACCGGCTCCGACTTCGTGTCATTCGCGGTGCCCACGATCATGGGCGAGGTTCGCCGGCACTTCCGCGACAACAGCTGGTCGGTCAAGGTGCCGCGGCGCCTGAAGGAATTGCACCTGCGCCTCGGCACCGCCACCGCCGATCTGTCGCAGCGGCTCGGCCGGGCGCCCACGGCAACCGAGCTCGCCGCCGAACTCGGCATGGACCGCGAGGAGGTCGTCGAGGGCCTGGTGGCGGGCAGCTCCTACAACACCCTGTCCATCGACAGCGGGGGTGGCAGCGACGAGGACGAAGCCCGCGCCATCGCCGACACCCTGGGCGACGTGGACACCGGCCTGGACCGCATCGAGGACCAGGAGTCGCTGCGTCCGCTGCTCGAGGCGCTACCGGAACGGGAACGAACGGTGTTGGTGCTCAGGTTCTTCGAGTCGATGACGCAGACCCAGATCGCCGAACGGGTCGGCATCTCCCAGATGCACGTCTCCCGGCTGCTGGCGAAGTCGCTAACGCGGCTGCGCGACCAATTGCAGTAGGGACAGGGGCTCTTCGCCTTCCGCCCGCAGCGGTTCGAGAAGCGGCTCGGCCATGGGCGTCGTCACGGGCAGGGTGCCGTCGGGGTCGCAGATGCGCAGCAGCCGGGACACCGCCTGGCTCGGCGCCATGGCCCAGTCCACCTGGGCGCCCGAGCACACGACGTTGATCCGGTGCAAGGCCGAAAAGCCTGCCGTGCCAATGAATTTCAATCCGCGAAGGTCCAGGATCACGCGCCGTGAACGGCCCGTGCTCTGGCGGACGTAAGCCGCAAGTTGGTCGGCGTTGGCGGCGTCGAGCTCACCGTCGACCGTGATCAGGGTCCCCGACGGGTCCCAGCGCGCGGTGAACTGCGCCGCGCGGCTGTGTTGCCAAGATTGGGCCACAGACATTACTGACTCCATCCATAGAGGAGGATGTGCTGCGGACCGCGTCAAGCGTCGGCTGAAGCGAAAAGTGCAGAGAGTTCATCTTCCCCGCGCCCCGTTGACCTGATCCGCACGGCTGTGAACTCAACCTGCCCCGAACGCTACCCGGGCCGGACCGGGTCGACAACTGTTTCCCACGAATAGGGTCCGGCGGCCCTATTTGATCTCGGCGAGCACCGTGCCCTGGGTGATGGCGACGCCGGCCTCGACCGCGAGTCCGGTGATCACGCCGTCCTTGTGCGCGGTGACCGGGTTCTCCATCTTCATCGCCTCCAGGACCACCACCAGCTCGCCGACGACGACTTCCTGCCCCTCCTCGACCGCGACCTTGACCACGGTGCCCTGCATGGGCGCGGTCACCGCGTCACCGGAGGCGGCGGCGCCGCCGTGCGCCCCACGCTTGCGCGGCTTGGGCTTCTTGCGGACGACACCGGCCGGGTCGGCGGAACCATTAGCCAGCGCCAGGTCACCGGGCAGTGAGACCTCCAGGCGGCGGCCGCCGACCTCCACAACCACCTTCTGACGCGGCCGGGCGTCCTCCTCGTCCAGGGGCTCGCCACCGGTGAAGGGCTCGATCGTGTTGTTCCACTCGGTCTCGATCCAGCGCGTGTGCACCGAGAACCTCTCGCCGTCGCCGATGAAGGCGGGGTCGGACACCACGGCGCGGTGGAACGGGATGACGGTGGCCAGCCCTTCGACGTGGAATTCAGAAAGGGCGCGCCGCGCGCGGGCCAGGGCCTCTTCGCGGGTGGCGCCGTGGACGATGAGCTTGGCCAGCATCGAGTCGAACTGGCCGCCGATCACCGAGCCGGCCTCGACGCCGGAGTCCAGCCGTACGCCGGGCCCGCTGGGGGTGTCGTAGCGGGTGACCGGGCCGGGCGCGGGCAGGAAGCCGCGGCCGGCGTCCTCTCCGTTGATCCGGAACTCGATGGCGTGACCGCGCGGCGTGGGGTCCTCGGTGAGGTCCAGCTTTTCCCCGTTGGCGATCTTGAACTGCTGCAACACCAGGTCGATGCCTGCGGTCTCCTCGGTGACCGGGTGCTCGACCTGCAGGCGGGTGTTGACCTCCAGGAACGAGATCAAGCCGTCCTGGCCGACCAGGTACTCGACCGTCCCGGCGCCGTAGTAGTGCGCCTCCTTGCAGATGCGCTTGGCCGACTCGTGGATCTCCTTGCGCTGTGCGTCGGTGAGGAACGGCGCGGGCGCCTCCTCGACCAGCTTCTGGAAGCGGCGCTGCAGCGAGCAGTCACGGGTGCCGGCCACGATGACGTTGCCGTGCTGGTCGGCGATCACCTGCGCCTCGACGTGGCGCGGCTTGTCCAGGTAACGCTCCACGAAGCACTCGCCGCGGCCGAAGGCGGCGACGGCTTCGCGGACCGCCGACTCGTACAGGTGCGGGATCTCTTCGATGGTGCGCGCGACCTTCATGCCGCGGCCGCCGCCGCCGAAGGCCGCCTTGATGGCGATCGGCACGCCGTACTCCTCGGCGAAGGCGACCACCTCGTCGGCGTCCTTGACGGGGTCGGGGGTGCCGGGCACCAGGGGAGCCTGGGCGCGGGCGGCGATGTGGCGGGCGGTGACCTTGTCACCGAGGTCGCGGATCGACTGCGGGCTGGGACCGATCCAGATCAGCCCGGCGTCGATGACCGCCTGCGCGAAATCGGCGTTCTCCGAGAGGAAGCCGTAGCCGGGGTGCACGGCGTTGGCGCCCGACTTGGCCGCCGCGTCGAGCAGCTTGCCGAAGTCGAGGTAGGACTCCGCGGAGGTCTGGCCGCCCAGGGCGAACGCCTCGTCGGCGAGGCGCACGTGCGGCGCGTCGGCGTCGGGCTCGGCGTACACCGCCACGCTGGACAGGCCCGCGTCGCGGGCCGCCCGGATCACCCGGACAGCGATCTCGCCGCGGTTGGCGACAAGCACTTTGGAGATCCTCGAGCTGGCGTGACTAGCCACTGCGCCTCCTGTTTGGCATATCTCAAGCGGACGTGTTTTCCGCCGTGGGCTTCTTTAAGAGAGTTTCTTACAACTCCCGGGAAGTCTAAGCGCCGCGCCGTCAGGCCGATCAGGCGGTGCCGGTATTTTGACCGGACTCGCGCAGCCGCCGCTTGATGCGGGCGAGCATCGCCGACATGCCGCGCAACCGCAACGGGCTGATCAGAGCGGCCAACCCGAGGTCGGTGTAGAAGTCCTCGGGGACCGCCAGAATGTCGGCCGCGGGCTGCTCGTCGAGACCGGCGGCCAGGATCGCGGCGAACCCTCGGGTGGTCGGCGCCTCGGCGGGCGCGCTGAAATGCAACCGCACCCGGTTCGGGTCGCTGGCGTCGACGTGGAGGAACAGCGGCGTCTGGCACTCGGGCACCGGCTCCATGGCCCGCTCCTCCAATTCGGCGGGCAGGGCGGGCAGTTCGTTCGCGAATTCCAGCAGCAGCGCCAGCTTGTCCTGGCCCTCGACCTCGGCGAAGTCGGACACCACCTCAGCCAGCGGGGCGGGCAGGGTCATCGGGCGGGAACATCCCCCGGCGCCTGTCCCGGCTCTTCGCCCCCGACGATCGGCGTGCGCACGGTGTTGCCCCACTCCGTCCACGATCCGTCGTAGTTGCGCACCCCGGGCTTGCCCAGCAGGTAGGTGAGCACGAACCAGGTGTGGCTGGACCGCTCACCGATGCGGCAGTACACGACGGTCTTGTCGTCGGGGGTGATGAAGTCGTAGAGCTCCTCGAGCTCCTCGCGGCTGCGGAATCGCCCGCTCTCGTCGACGGCCTTGGCCCACGGGATGGACCGGGCCGTGGGGATGTGACCGCCGCGCAGCACGCCTTCCTCGGGGTAGTCGGGCATGTGGGTGCGCTTGCCGGTGTACTCGTCGGGCGAGCGCACGTCGATCAGCGGTTGGGTGCCCAGGATGGCCAGCACGTCGTCCTTGAAGGCCCGGATGGGTTCGTCGTTGCGGGCGACGACGGGGTAGCCGGTGGAGGTTTTGGTCGGCACGTCCAGCGTCACGTCCCGGCCTTCCCGGAGCCACAGGTCGCGACCGCCGTTGAGCAGGCGCACGTCCGGGTGGCCGAACAACGTGAACACCCACAGCGCGTAGGCGGCCCACCAGTTGCTCTTGTCGCCGTAGATCACCACGGTGTCGTCGCGCGAGATGCCCTTGCGGTCCATCAACTCCGCGAACTGCTCGCCGTTGATGTAGTCGCGGACCCTGGGGTCGTTGAGGTCGGTGTGCCAGTCGATCTTGACGGCGCCCGGGACATGGCCGACGTCGTAGAGCAAGACGTCCTCGTCGGATTCGACGATCACCAGGCCGGGGGCGCCCAGGTGGGCGGAGACCCAGTCGGCCGTGACCAGCCGTTCGGGGTGTGCGTAGTCGCTCAGCGTCGGGCTCGGATCGGGGGGTAATGCCACGCAACCGAGCCTACCGCCAGGGGTGTGAGGCCACTCACGGCCGCTGCCTACCGCGACACTTAAGTCATGGCGACGACACGCCGCGGCGGGTCGCCATGATTCAAGTCTCGAGATCAGTTGGTGGTGCCCACAGCGCGCTCACCGAGAGCCCCGCCCGCTGCAACATCGACCGCAGCAGCGGCAGGCTCACGCCGATCACGTTCGACGGGTCGCCGTCGATCCCGTCGACGAACCAGCCGCCCAGCCCGTCGAGCGTGAACCCGCCGGCGACGCTCAGCGGTTCGCCGCTGGCGACGTAGGCCCGCAGGTCCGCGTCGGAGAGATCGGCGAAACGCACTGTGGTGCAGGCTGATTGCGCTTCGCGGCCGATGACGGCCCCGTCGCTCAGCCGCAGCAGGCAGTGCCCGGTGTGCAGCCGGCCGGACCGGCCGGCCATGCCGCGCCACTGGGCCATCGCGGCGTCGGCCGAGCCGGGCTTGCCGCACAGCTCACCGTCCAGGTGCAGCATCGAATCACAGCCCAGGACAACGCAATCCGCCGCGACGGCCCCGTCCAGCTCGCCCGCCACGCGTTCGGCCTTGGCGGCCGCCAGCGCGCACACCACCTCGGCCGGCGCGGCGCCGGGCCCCAGCCCGGCGATGAGGGCGTCCTCGTCCACCCCGGAAACCACGACCAGCGGATCGACGCCGGCCTGCCGCAGCACCTTCAGGCGGCCCGGCGAGGCCGACCCGAGGACCAGGCGGGTCAACGCTTCATGTGCGTCATCTGCTGCATGGTGAGCCGCTGGTAGTTCGACATCGCAAACCGCAGCCGGTCCACCGGCAGCCCCCAGCGGGTGGGCTCGGGCTCGGTGGGCGCGGGGGCACCGCCGCCCACCAGGCCGAGCGCGGTGACCAGCGCGGCCAGCTCCTCGTCGGTGGGGTGTCCCTTGACGATGTGGATGTGCGGCTCGTGCGGCTGTGCGGCCTCGTCGCTCACGGCTTCCTCGCTCACAGCGGGATGTTCCCGTGCTTCTTGGGGGGCAGGTGTGAGATCTTGCGTTCCAGCAGCCGCAGCGCGGTGCCGATGTAGCCGCGGGTGTGCGAGGGCGGGATCACCGCGTCGACGTAGCCCCGCTCGGCGGCGACGTACGGGTTGACCAGCGTGTCCTCGTACTCCTGCTGCAGCTCGAGCCGCAGCGCGTCGACGTCCTTGCCCTCCTTGGCCGCCTCGGCCAGCTGCTTGCGGTAGACGAAGCCGACGGCCCCGGAGGCGCCCATCACCGCGATCTGCGCGGTCGGCCAGGCGATGTTGACGTCGCAGCCCATGTCCTTGGAGCCCATGACGCAGTACGCGCCGCCGTAGGCCTTGCGGGTGATGACGGTGATCTTCGGAACCGTGGCCTCGCCGTAGGCGAACAGCAGCTTGGCGCCGCGCCGGATGATGCCGTTGTATTCCTGGCCCGTGCCCGGCAGGAAGCCCGGGACGTCCACCAGCATGATGATCGGGATGTTGAAGCAGTCGCAGGTCCGCACGAACCGCGCCGCCTTCTCCGAGGCGTTGATGTCCAGGCAGCCGGCGAACTGGGTGGGCTGGTTGGCCACGATGCCCACCGGCCGGCCCTCGATGCGGCCGAACCCGACGATGATGTTGGTGGCGTAGCCGTTCTGGATTTCCAGGAACTCGTCGTCGTCGAGGATGCGGGTGATCACCTCGTGCATGTCGTAGGGCTGGTTGGCCGAGTCCGGGATCAGCGTGTCCAGCTCGAGGTCCTCCTCGGTGAGGTTGTCCTCGATCGCGCCCTCGGGGACGGGCTCGGCGTAGCGCGGCGCGTCGGTGGCGTTGTTGGGCGGCAGGTAGCTCAGCAGGTCGCGCACCCAGTCGAAGGCGTCCTGCTCGCCGGAGGCGACGTAGTGCAGGGTGCCCGACTTGGCCATGTGGGTGTGCGCGCCGCCGAGCTCCTCCATCGTGACGTCCTCACCGGTGACGGTCTTGATGACGTCGGGCCCGGTGATGAACATCTGGCTGGTCTGGTCGACCATCACCACGAAGTCGGTCAGGGCGGGGGAGTAGACGTGCCCACCGGCCGCGGCGCCCATGATCAGCGAGATCTGCGGGATCACGCCGGAGGCCAGGATGTTGTTGCGGAAGATCTTGCTGTACAGGCCGAGCGAGACGACGCCCTCCTGGATCCGCGCCCCGGCGCCGTCGTTGATGCCGATCAGCGGGCGGCCGGTCTTGAGCGCCAGCTCCTGCACCTTGACGATCTTTTCGCCGTAGACCTCGCCGAGGCTGCCGCCGAACACCGTGGCGTCCTGGCTGAAGATGCACACGTCGCGGCCGTCGATGGTGCCGTAACCGGTGATCACACCGTCGCCGAGCGGGCGGTTGTTCTCCATGCCGAAGTTCTTGCTGCGGTGCCGCGCCAGCGCGTCGAGCTCGACGAACGAGTCCTCGTCAAGCAGCGCCAGGATGCGCTCGCGGGCGGTCAGCTTGCCCTTGGCGTGCACCTTGTCGACGGCCTCTTCGCCCACCGGGTGCAGCGACTCTTCCCGGCGCTTGTGCAGCTCGGCGAGCTTGCCTGCCGTGGTGTGGATGTCGATGGTGTGCTCGGCTGCGGGCTCCGCGGTGTGGTCGGTAACGCTTGTCATGGGAGTCGAGCTTAGCGGCGCGGTAGTCTCCGCTGATGGACGCCCGCCCGGTGGGAACTGCGGACTGGGCGGCCGAATGCGATGTGCTGGTCGCGGGATCGGGCGGTGGCGGGGTCACCGGTGCCTACACCGCGGCGCGCGAGGGCCTGGACGTGTTGCTGGTGGAGGCGACGTCGAAATTCGGCGGGACCACCGCCTACTCGGGTGGGGGCGGCGTCTGGTTCCCGTGCAACCCGGTGCTCGTGCGGGCCGGTGTTGACGACACCATCGAGGACGCGCTCACCTATTACCACGCCGTGGTCGGTGACCGCACCCCCCGCGAACTGCAGGACACCTACGTCCGCGGCGGCGCCGGGCTGATCGAGTACCTGGAGGCCGACCCCCTGCTGAAGTTCGTGCCGTTGCCCTGGCCGGACTACTACGGCAAGGCGCCGAAGGCGCGGCTGGACGGCCAGCGCCACATCGCCGCGAAGCCCTGGAAGGTGGCCGCCGCCCCCGAACTGCGCGAGGCGATCCGCGGGCCGCTGGACACCGACCGGCTCGGCGCGGCACCGCCCTCCGACTACTACCTCGGGGGACGCGCGCTGATCGCGCGGTTCCTCAAGGCGATTGCGCAGTACCCCACGGCGTCGCTGCAGCGCGACACCGCCCTGGTCGAGTTGGTGATGTCCGACGGGCCAGAAGGGCGGGTGACGGGCGCGATCGTCGAGAGTCACGGTGAGCGCCGCGCGATCCGGAGCCGGCTCGGGGTGCTGCTGGCCGCCGGCGGTTTCGAGAACAACGAGGAGTTGCGGCGCAGATACGGGGTGCCGGGCGACGCACGAGACACCATGGGCGGCCCGGGAAGTCGCGGCCTGGCGCTGCAGGCCGGCGTCGCCGCGGGCGCCGACACCGACCTGCTGGACCAGGCGTGGTGGTCGCCCGGCATGACGCATCCCGACGGCCGCTCGGCATTCGCGCTGTGGTTCACCGGCGGCATCTTCGTCAACCAGGACGGCAACCGGTTCGTCAACGAGTCCCGGGCCTACGACCGGGCCGGCCGCGAGATCATCGAGCAACTGCGGGACGGGTCAATCACGTTGCCGTACTGGATGATCTACGACGATAGGGAGGGCGAGGTGCCGCCGGTGAAGGCGGCCAACGTCTCCATCGTCGAGACGGAGCGCTACGTCGCGGCCGGCCTGTGGCACTCCGCGGACACCCTGGACGAGCTGGCCGACAAGATCGGTGTCCCCGGTCGGCAGCTGGCGGTAACGGTGGCCCGGTTCAACGGCTTCGCCGCGTCCGGCGTCGACGAGGACTTCGGCAGGGGCGACGAGGCTTTCGACCGCGCGTTCTCGGGGGGCGCCTCGCCCCTGGTGCCCATCGATCGCCCGCCGTATCACGCCGCGGCTTTCGGCATTTCGGACCTGGGCACCAAGGGCGGCCTGCGCACCGACACCGCCGCCCGGGTGCTCGACACGTCCGGCAACCCCATCCCCGGTTTGTACGCCGCCGGCAACACGATGGCCGCGCCCAGCGGCACCGCCTATCCCGGCGGCGGCAACCCGATCGGAACCAGCATGCTGTTCAGTCACCTGGCCGTCCTGGACATGCTCGACGCCACGAGCCGCCGGGGCCGCTGAGTTCTAGGCTGGGTCCAGTGACAGACCGAGACCAGCTCCCAGCACCGTTGGACGAGACCGCATTACGAGCCGAGCTGATCGGCACCGGGCTCGGCTGGCGCCGGCTCGACGTCGTCGAGCAGACCGGCTCCACCAACGCCGACCTGCTCGCGCAGGCGACGTCGGGGACCGATGTGGCGGGCGCCGTGCTGATCGCCGAGCACCAGACCGCCGGCCGCGGGCGGCACGGCCGCGGCTGGTCGGCCACCCCGCGGACGCAGATCACGATGTCGGTGGGCGTCAGCATCGTCGACGTGCCGACCGCCGGGTGGGGCTGGCTGCCCCTGGCCACCGGGGTGGCGGTGGTCGACACGCTCGCCCCGCTGCTCGACGGGGTTCGGGTGGGGCTCAAGTGGCCCAACGACGTCCTGGCCGGACCCCCCGATGCGCCGGGCAAGCTGGCCGGCATCCTGGCCGAGGTGGCGAAGCCGGTGGTGGTGATCGGCCTGGGGCTCAACGTCTTCGAGGCTCCGGGCGGCGTCGACGGGGCCACCTCGCTGCTCGACCTGGGCGTGCCGGCGCCCGACCGCACCCGGCTGGTGTGCGGGCTGCTGAGAGAGCTCGGACGGCGGATCGTCGCCTGGCGCGCCGCGCGCGGGGCGGACTGGGCGCTGGCGGCCGACTACCGGGCGCGCAGCCTGACCATCGGCAACCGCGTGCGCGCGCAGGTGCCCGGCGGCAAGGAAATCGTCGGGATGGCGAGCGCCGTCGACGACCAGGGCAGGCTGTGCATCGAGACCGGGGGACAGACCGTCGTCGTTTCGGCGGGTGACGTGGTGCATTTGCGGTAACTTTCGCCAGGTGAGCTACCCGGATAACGTCCTGGCCGCCGGCGAACAGGTGATCATCCATCGCCACCCGCACTGGAAGCGGCTGATCTGGCCCGTCCTGGCCCTCCTGCTGGCGACCGCGCTGGCGTCGTTCGGGTCCGGCTACCTGAACTCGACGCATTGGGGCCAGCCGGCCAAGAACGTCATCTACGCCGTCATCTGGGGCATCTGGCTGGTGATCGTCGGCTGGCTGACGCTGTGGCCGTTCCTGAGCTGGCTGACCACCCATTTCGTGGTCACGAATCGACGGGTGATGTTTCGGCACGGGGTGCTGACCCGCACCGGGATCGATATCCCGCTGGCGCGGATCAACAGCGTGGAATTCCGTGACCGCATTACCGAGCGGATGTTTCGGACCGGGACGCTGATTATCGAATCGGCGTCACAAGATCCGTTGGAGTTCTACGACATTCCGCGGCTGCGCGAGGTGCACGCGCTGCTGTATCACGAGGTTTTCGACACCCTCGGTTCGGAGGAGTCGCCCGGCTGAGTCAGCCGGCTGGCCCGGTTGCGCCAGGCCCGCAGCAGCGTGACGTTCCCGCCCTCGATCTCGTCCTCGAGCATCTCGGCGATGCCGCCGGCGGTCAGCGCGGACTCCAGCGCCTTGTCGGGGTTGCGCGCGTACTCGTCGGGGAACACCCAGCGCCGGAACGCCCAGAAGCGGAACGCCATCTGCAGCAGGTTGCCGATGATGTAGGCGGAGATGAAGTCGGCAATGTTCTCCACGGTCAGCGACACCATCGGCTCCCGCAGCTGCAGGATGTAGCTGGAGAACCACAGCGGCGCCATGGACAGCAGCACGCCCACGCCGCTGAACGCGAAGAACAGCAGCGCCTCGTGGTGACGTTCGCGGCCGCCGCGATCGCGGAAGCTCCATTCGCGGTTCAACACGTAGGACGCGATGACCGCAACGATGCCGGCGATGACCTTCGCGGTGACCGGCTTGTAGTCCAGAATTGTCAGCTTGAGGGTATAGAAAATCGCCGAGTCGATCACGAAGGTCGTTCCGCCGACGATGGCGAATTTGATCAGTTCGTGGTGGCGCAGCAAATAGGGCTGAATAAATCCGGGCAGACGCTCGATTGCGGCTTCGGCGAAGGGCACAAGTCGTCAGTCTACGGACGCACACAAAATCGACGCAAAATCGTACATAACATTTCGGCGTCACCGCCGGTCAACACGCCGCCGGCGCCGTGACACCATGATGGCCGTGCCGAGTACACACCCGCCCGGAGCCGTCCCCGCAGTCTCGCCGTTGGTCGCCATGGTCGGCGGCGGTCAACTGGCCCGGATGACCCACCAGGCCGCGATCGCCCTGGGGCAGACGCTGCGGGTGCTGGCCACCGCCGCCGACGAGCCGGCCGCGCAGGTCACCCCGGACGTCGTGATCGGCTCGCACACCGATCTGGAGGACCTGCGCCGGGTGGCGGCCGGGGCCCACGTGCTGACGTTCGACCACGAGCACGTGCCGGCCGAACTGCTGGAGAAGCTGGTCGCCGAGGGCGTCAACGTGGCGCCGCCGCCGCAGGCGCTGGTCCACGCCCAGGACAAGCTGGTGATGCGCCGGCGGCTGGAGGCCCTGGGTGTCCCGGTGCCCCGCTATGCCGAGATCGCAACCATCGACGAACTCGACGCCTTCGCGCGGCGGATTGCCGGCCCCGTGGTCGTCAAAGCGGTCCGCGGGGGTTACGACGGGCGAGGGGTGCGGATGGCCCGCGACCCCTCGCATGCCCGCGAAATCGCGACCGCCTTCCTGGCCGATGGGGTGCCGGTGATGGCCGAGGAACAGGTGAACCTGCGCCGCGAACTGTCGGCGCTCGTCGCGCGCTCCCCGTTCGGCCAGGGCGCGGCGTGGCCCGTGGTGGAGACCGTGCAACGCGACGGCATCTGCGTCCAGGTGATCGCCCCCGCGCCCGAGCTGCGCGGCGACGTGGCCGCCGCCGCCCAGCAGCTGGCGTTGCGGCTGGCCGCCGAGCTCGGCGTCGTCGGGGTGTTCGCCGTCGAGCTGTTCGAGACGGTCGACGGGGAGCTGCTGGTCAACGAGCTCGCGATGCGGCCGCACAACTCCGGGCACTGGACCATGGACGGCGCGCGGACCGGTCAGTTCGAGCAGCACGTCCGGGCCGTGCTGGACTATCCGCTGGGCGACACCGACGCCGTGGCGCCGGTGACGGTGATGGCCAACGTGCTCGGCGCGCCGCAGCGGCCCGCCATGACGGTCGACGAGCGGCTGCACCACCTGTTCGCGCGGATGCCCGACGCCCGCGTGCACCTCTACGGCAAGGAGGAACGGCCCGGCCGCAAGGTCGGCCACGTCAACTTCCTCGGGGCCGACATGGCCGAGGTGGCCGCGCTGCGGGAACGCGCCGAGCGGGCGGCACACTGGTTGTCACACGCGCAGTGGACGGACGGATGGGACCCACATGACTAGAAACCCCAGGGTCGGGGTGATCATGGGCAGCGACAGCGACTGGTCGGTGATGGCCGACGCCGCGGCCGCGCTGGCCGAGTTCGACATTCCGGCCGAGGTCCGGGTGGTCTCGGCGCATCGCACGCCCCAGGTGATGTTCGACTACGCGCGCGGGGCGGCCGACCGCGGCATCGAGGTGATCATCGCCGGCGCCGGCGGGGCCGCCCACCTGCCCGGGATGGTGGCCTCGGCGACGCCGCTGCCGGTGATCGGGGTGCCGGTGCCGTTGGCGCGGCTGGACGGCCTGGATTCGTTGCTGTCCATCGTGCAGATGCCGGCGGGCGTCCCGGTCGCCACGGTGTCGATCGGGGGCGCCCGCAACGCGGGACTGCTCGCGGTGCGCATGCTCGGCTCGTCGGACCCGGCGCTGCGCGCGCGGATCGTCGAGTTCTCCGACCAGTTGGCCGAGAGCGTGCGGGCCAAGGATGAAGCGCTGCAGCAGCGTCAGGGTAAAGTTACCGGCGAGTAGCTAGAGGAGGCTCGTGATGGCTGGTTGGGCCGGAGACCCCACGTTCGATCTGTTCCAGTTGCCCGAGGAACACCAGGAATTGCGGGCCGCGATCCGCGCGTTGGCGGAGAAGGAGATCGCCCCGCACGCGGCCGAGGTGGATGAGCATTCGCGGTTTCCCGATGAGGCGCTTCAGGCGTTGACCGCGTCGGGTTTCAACGCGGTGCATGTGCCTGAGGAGTACGGCGGCCAGGGTGCGGATTCGGTGGCGGCGTGCATCGTGATCGAGGAGGTGGCGCGCGTGGATGCGTCGGCGTCGCTGATCCCCGCGGTGAACAAGTTGGGCACCATGGGGCTGATCCTGCGGGGGTCGGACGAGCTGAAGAAGCAGGTGTTGCCGCAGATCGCCGACGGTTCGGCGATGGCGTCTTATGCGCTCTCGGAGCGCGAGGCCGGCAGTGATGCGGCCTCGATGCGCACCCGGGCCAGGGCCGATGGGGACGGCTGGATCCTCAACGGCGCGAAGTGCTGGATCACCAACGGCGGCAAGTCGAGTTGGTACACGGTGATGGCGGTGACCGACCCGGACAAGGGCTCAGGCGGCATCTCGTCGTTCATGGTGCACGCCGACGACGAGGGCTTCACGGTGGGACCCAAGGAGAGGAAGCTGGGCATCAAGGGGTCACCGACCACCGAGTTGTACTTCGAGAACTGTCGCATCCCGGGGGATCGGATCATCGGTGAGCCGGGTACGGGTTTCAAGACCGCGTTGGCGACGCTGGATCACACCCGGCCCACGATCGGTGCCCAGGCGGTCGGCATCGCTCAGGGTGCGTTGGACGCCGCGATCGCCTACACCAAGGACCGCAAGCAGTTCGGCCGCCCGATCAGTGATAACCAGGGCGTGCAGTTCATGCTGGCCGACATGGCGATGAAGCTGGA
>NZ_LZKD01000006.1:0-1579 GCF_001668695.1 Mycobacterium sp. E2497 | reverse complement strand
GATGCTGTCGCCGCCGAGTTCGAAGAAGGAGTCGTCGGTGCCCACGCGGTCGACGCCAAGGACCTCGGCGTAGATGCTCGCCAGGATTTCCTCGGTCGGGTTCTGCGGGGCGCGGTAGTCACCGGCGGCGTACTCGGGGGTGGGCAGCGCGCGGATGTCCAGTTTGCCGTTGGCGGTCAGCGGCAGCGCTTCCAGTCCCACGATCGCCGCGGGCACCATAAACGCCGGCAACCGCTGCGCCAAAGCGGTCCGCAGCTGAGCCGGATCGGCGGCACCGGTGACATAACCGACCAGACGCTTGTCACCGGGGCGATCCTCGCGGGCCACCACCACCGCCTGCCCCACGCCCTCGAGTGCGCCCAACGCCGCCTGGATCTCGCCCAACTCGATGCGATACCCGCGGATCTTGACCTGCTCATCGGCGCGGCCCAGATAACGCAACTGCCCATCAGCACCCCAGCACGCCAGGTCCCCGGTGCGATACATCCGCCTACCGGCCCCGCCGAACGGACAAGCCACAAACCGCGACCCGGTCAACCCCGCCCGACCCACATAACCGGTGGCCACCCCGGCCCCGGCGATATACAACTCGCCCACCACCCCCGGCGGCACCGGCCGCAACCAGCCATCAAGCACCAACAGCGCCGCCCCCGGCACCGGCGACCCGATCGGCGGCACGCCCAAGCCCGCCTCCAGCGGAGCGCTGATGGCCACGCACATCGTCGTCTCGGTCGGCCCATAGGCGTTGACCATCACCCGACCCGGCGCCCACCGATCCACCACCTCAGGCGGGCAGGCCTCCCCCGCCATCACCAACGCCACCCCGTCCAGACCGGCCGGATCCAGCATCGCCACCGCCGACGGCGTCTGCGTCAGCACCGTCACGCCCTCGGCGATCAACACCTCATGCAGATCCTCGGGCGAACGCGCGGTGTCCTCATCGACGACCACCACCTGCCCACCGCGCAACAGCGGGACGAAGACCTCCCACACCGACACATCGAACGCCAGCGAATGCGCATGCGACCACACCCCCGGCGCCGGCAAACCAGCGTCCAGCGACCCGATCAACTGCGTCACGTTGCGATGCGTCACCGCAACACCTTTAGGCACACCCGTGGTACCCGAGGTGTAAATCACATACGCCACCCCATCGGCATCCGGCTCGGGCAGGGCCGTGTGCGGCTCGGCGTCGATGCGCCGATCATCGACATCGATCACGCTGACCCCGCGACCCTCAAGACGCACCGCCAGATCCGCCGTGGTCACCACCGCCACCGGCGCGGCGTCACCGAGCATGAACCCGATCCGCGCATCCGGGGAGGAAGGGTCGATCGGCAGATACGCCGCCCCGGACTTGAGCACCGCCAGCATCGCCGCGACCGCCTCAGCCGACCGCGAAAAGAGCAGCGCCACAACCCGCCCCGGGCCCGCACCCTCGGCCACCAACAGATGCGCCAACCGATTCGACGCCTCATCCAGCTCCCGATACGACACCGACCCGCCCTCGCACACCAACGCCACCGCCCCCGGCGCACGCGCCACCTGCGCGGCGAACAACGAAGGCACCGACACCGGC
>NZ_LZKD01000005.1:0-1439 GCF_001668695.1 Mycobacterium sp. E2497 | reverse complement strand
GCCTCTTCCAGGGTCATGTCGTCACGCTCGAAGTAGGCGCAGCTGTACGTCTGGGTCGGGTCCAGGAACAGGCGGAAGAAGTCGTCGGACAAGTCGTAGTGGGCTTGCACGTTTCCAAAATGCGGCGTGAGCTGCACGGACATGTCGAGAAGAGCCTTTCGTTATGCGGAGGCAGGGATCGTCGGCCAGCACGACGCAACCCTGCGTCACCCCCGATGCATCCCCTGCATGTTAGTCGCTGCGGCGATGCACGTCGTCCTCGCTAGCGGGTCATAGCGTCACACGAGGCGAGCCGCATCGACAAAAACGGCCAGCTGCGCTGCGTTCCGGAGTTCGCTAGAGCGGGGATCGATCCGCATGCTCGCGAGGCGGCACGATCGGCGACGGATGGGGTTCTTCGCGGAACTTCTCCAGCGACCCGCCGACCTCGACGATGCCCTTCAGCGCGTTCCAGCTCAGCATCGTCAGGTAGTCGATCAACTCGTCGCGGCTCATGCGCGGGGAGGACATCCACGAGTGCGTGGCCAGCTGCACGCCACCGACGATCAGGTAGGCCCACGGCTCCGCGCCACCGGTGTCCATCCCGGCCTGCTGCATGCGGCGGCGCATCAGCACAGCCAGCATGCGGGCGATGATCCGTTCGGAGTCCGCGATCACCTTGCTCTTGCTGGCGGAGCTGTTGGACATCACGAAGCGATACGGCTCGGGCTCGTTCGCGACGGTTTCGACGTACACCCGGATCACCTCGCGGGTCAGGTCGAAGCCGTCCAGGTTGGACGTCAGCGCCGCGGCCATGTTGGGAATCAGGGTGGTTTGGGTGAACCGCATCATCACGGCGGTGGTCAGGTCGTTCTTGTCGACGAAATAGCGGTACAGCACCGTCTTGGAGACGCCGATCTCCGCGGCGATCTCGTCCATGCTCAATGCGCCGCCGTGCCGCCGAATGGCGTCGATCGTGCCGTCTACCAACTCGTTGCGGCGCTCCACCTTGTGCTGGTGCCAGCGCCGCTTGCGACCATCCGTCTTGGCCGCCACAGCCAATGTTCGCTCTGCCACTGTCGCCGATTTCCCATTCACTAGACGCCCTCGATACTACGGCGTGCGCGCCTGTTTGGGGCTTCGACCGCGCGCCGGCGCAGCCGCTGTGAACAGTGCGGTCACACTAATCGGTCGGGACGATGAATGATGGAGTGGTGGTACACAGAGCCTCGCCTCGAGGTGTAGCGCCGGGCCCGCGTGCGGCGGGACCGGACTCGACGACGGCGCCGACCGGAACCGGGCGCTCTCACCCGTCGCTCGCCGAATCCTTCGCCGGCGCCGACCCGCAGGCCGATGCGGAGCGCCGGGTGGCGCTGCGCCGGATGAAGGCGGTGGCGCTGAGCTTCCTGATCGGCGCCAGCGTGCTGTTCCTCGCCTGCCGGTGGGCCCAGGCCCACGCC
>NZ_LZKD01000004.1:0-841 GCF_001668695.1 Mycobacterium sp. E2497 | reverse complement strand
AGCGCGTAGATGGCGTCGACCGTGGCCCGCACGTCCGTGTCGGCGGGCAGCGCGCCCCGGGTTCGGGCGTCCCCGATGATCTCGGCGACGGCGCCGCGCAACGCCTTCAGCCCGGGATACTCCGGTCGGCCGCGAACCGGGTGCTCGTTGCTTTCGGCGCGGACCGCGCGATCGAATGCGGCCAGATGCGGATGCTCGCGCATCAGCCGGCTCGCCTCGTCCAGCACCGCCGCGAGGCGATCGACCACGCCGCCGGGACCCGCGGCGGCGGCTCGCAGCCGCGGCACCGCCATGCGTTCGATGTCCTCGACGGCCGCGTCCAGCAATTCGGACTTGTTCGGGAAGTAGTTGTAGAGGCTGGCGCTGGTGACGTTCGCGGCCCGGGCGATCTCACGGATGGTGGCGCCCGCGTACCCGAATTCGGCCACGCAGCGCATGGTGGCAACGACGATCCGCTGCCGCGTCTCCTCGCCGCTGGCGCCGACCGGACGTCCCCGTTGCGCCCGCGTCACCGTGCTGTCCTCACTCGCGCGTCCCGTCCGCCGGCTCCCGGTCCCCGACACGGTCGAATATAATCGAGTGATCGATTAGTTTCGGCTTCGCCGCGGAGGTGCGTAGTGCGTGATGGACGGAGCTGCGGCGGGCTTCCCGCCGCATGAGCGTCACGCCGCCGCAATTGGGTCGGCCGGTGGGTGCCGACGGTGAGCAGACCCGGGCCCGCATCATCACCGCCGCGATGCGATGTGTGGCCGAGAATGGCTATTCGCGCACCACGATTCGCGAGATCGCCCGGGCGGCCGACGTCACCAGCGGCAGCCTCTACAACTACTTTCCGAACAAG
>NZ_LZKD01000003.1:0-21448 GCF_001668695.1 Mycobacterium sp. E2497 | reverse complement strand
CGGCGGGGGCGGGTCGGCACCGCCGGTAGGTGCGGACGGAGGGGGCGGGGTTTCCTGCCCACCGGTTGACTCGGGCGACGGGGGAGGTGGCGGATTTGTGCCGCCGGGCGGCGGTTGATCGGTCATGGGCACCCCTTCCACTACGGACCAGCTGAGCCAGGCCGCATTACAGTACCTGAGCGCGCGGCGGCCGGGCGAGACTCGCTAGCGACGCCCCGCTGGTCCACGAGGCGCCTCCGAGAGGAAGCCCAGCAGGTCGTATCGGGTGATCACCCCGACCGGTTTGCCCTCCTCGACCACCATCAACGCGTCCCAGTCGCGCAGCGCCTTGCCGGCCGCACTGACCAGCTCCCCCGCGCCGATCATCGGCAGCGGCGGGCTCATGTGCAACGAAACGGCGTCGGCCAGTTTGGCGCGGCCCTCGAAGACCGCGGACAGGAGTTCGCGCTCGGAGACGCTGCCCGCCACCTCTCCGGCCATTACCGGCGGCTCGGCGCCGACCACGGGCATCTGGGACACCCCGTACTCGCGCAGGATGCCGATGGCGTCGCGCACGGTCTCGGACGGATGGGTGTGAACCAGGTCGGGCAGCTCGCCCGATTTGCGGCGCAGCACGTCGCCCACCCTGGCCTGCTCGGTCGACCCGTCGAGACGGCTGCGCAGGAACCCGTACGACGACATCCAGGCGTCGTTGAAGATCTTCGCCATGTACCCGCGCCCGCCGTCGGGCAGCAGGACCACGACGAGCGCGTCGGGCCCGGCCTCCTCGGCGACCTTGAGCGCGGCCACCACCGCCATCCCGCACGACCCCCCGACCAGCATCGCCTCCTCGCGGGCCAGCCGCCTGGTCATGTTGAACGAGTCCGAGTCGGACACCGCGATGATCTGGTCGGGCACCGTTCGGTCGTACGCGTCCGGCCAGAAATCCTCGCCGACGCCCTCGACCAGGTAGGGGCGGCCGGTGCCGCCGGAATACACCGACCCCTCGGGGTCCGCGCCGATGATGCGCACCGCTCCGCCGGACACTTCCTTCAGGTAGCGTCCGGCGCCGGTGATGGTGCCGCCGGTGCCGATGCCGGCAACGAAGTGGGTGACCTTGCCGTCGGTGTCGGCCCAGATCTCCGGGCCGGTGGTGGCGTAGTGGCTGGCCGGGCCCTCCGGGTTGGCGTACTGGTCGGGCTTCCACGCACCGTCGATTTCGCGGGTCAGCCGGTCGGAGACGCTGTAGTAGCTGTCCGGGTGCTCGGGCGGCACCGCGGTCGGGCAGACGACCACCTCGGCGCCGTAGGCGAGCAGCACGTTGCGCTTGTCCTCGCCGACCTTGTCGGGGCAGACGAACACGCATTTGTAGCCGCGCTGCTGAGCCACCAGCGCAAGCCCGACGCCGGTGTTGCCGGACGTGGGTTCGACGATGGTGCCGCCCGGCTTCAGGAGTCCGCCCGCTTCGGCGGCGTCGATCATCCGCACCGCGATCCGGTCCTTCGAGCTCCCCCCGGGGTTGAGGTACTCGACTTTGGCCGCCACGGTCCCGGCGCCCTCGGGGACGACGGAGTTCAGGCTTACCAGCGGCGTGCCGCCGATGAGCTCACTGATGTGCTGGGCAATCCGCATGCGTTCATCGTCTCAGGCACCCCTCGGGGGTGCACGACGTGCTTCCCCTCGGCGCCCACGGCGGTTGCGCTAGCCGGTGGCCTCGCGGATGTAGTCGCCGATCTGGCGAAGCGACCGGGCCGCCTCCGGCACCACCGGTGCCGCCAGCTGAAAGTCGTGAATCTGGCCGGGCCACACCCGCACCTCGGCCGGCACGCCGACCGCCGCCAACCGGCTCGCCGCCAGCCGCGCGTCGTGCAGCAGCACCTCGGAGCCCGAGACGTGGATCAGGGTCCGCGGCAGGCCCGGTTTGATGTGCTCCAGCGGCTCGTAGACCTCTTCGGGTTTGCCGGCGATCGTGCGCTTCCGCGCCGCGCTGGCGACCAGCTCGGCGAGCGCGTCGAACGCCCGGGCGGAGAACATCGCGTCGGTGTCGATGTTGGGGTGCGCCTGCTTGTATTCCTTGGCCAGCTGCAATAGCGGCGAGATCATCACGAGGGCGGCGGGTTCCTCGTCTTCCTCCTGGAGGCGTTGCGCGAGCGCGAGCGCCAGGTAACCGCCCGCGGAGTCGCCGGCGAGCACGATCTGATCCGGCTGGTATCCCCGCAGCCGCAGCCATTGGTAGCCGTCGTGGCAATCGTCGAGGGCCATCCCGATCGAGTGCTTGGGCAGCAGCCGGTAATTGACCACCAGGACGGGTGCGTCGGCGAAGTTCGACAGCGCTTCCACCAGCCGGCCGTGGGAGTTCGCCCCGCACGTCAAGAAGGCGCCGCCGTGGAAGTAGACGACCACCCGGCGGGTGCCGTCGGCCGGCAGCACGCCGGGTGCGCGCACCAACTGCGCCGAGGCATTGGGCAGCTTCACCGTTTCGCGGACGGTGGCCGACACCGGCAGCACCGCCCGGGCGGCCAGGTCGATGAGGCCCCAGGGCCAGGGGAAGTTCGGCACATGGCTGCCGACGGACAGCACCGGCCGGACGGTGATCCGCGACGTCAGGTTGGCCACCCGCGCGGCAACGCTGGGCCCGGATTCGAGGACCTCGACCGGCGTGCCGTCGCTCATCGCGAACTTGCGGGTCTTGGCCCTGCGGGCCCTCAGCACGTCGTGGGGGCGTACGGCATTCTGAGGCCAGCCGGATACCTTGCCGGGTGCGCTCATGCTCAACACTTCCTACGCCTTTGTAGTGCGATACAGCGTGTGACGAGGCGGCCAAGCGTCTGGTTCAGCCGTTTGCTCGAGGCGCTCAGCCAACCCCTGGGGATCAGGGTGACAGGCATTTTCTACGACAACGTCGGAAAAGCCCGATTCGATACCAATTCGTTTCCCGCCGTGACCGGATTGTTGGTCAGCCGACCCCGCAAACAAGCGAGCCGAACTAAACTGGCTTCCGTGACCATGCGGCTGCCACGTCGTTCGGCGATCGCTCTGGCCACAGCGGGTGCACTCGCCTCGACGGGAACTGCCTACCTGGGGGCGCGAAACCTGCTCGTCGGCCAGGCGACGCACGCGCGCACCGTCATTCCCAAGGCGTGGGACATCCCCCCGCGCGCCGACGGCGTGTACACCCGCGGCGGCGGGCCGGTGCAGCGGTGGCACCGCGGCGTGCCCTTCGACCTGAGCCTGATGATCTTCGGCGACTCGACGGCCGCCGGCTACGGGTGCATCAGCGCCGAGGAAGTGCCGGGGGTGCGCATCGCGCGGGGCCTCGCCGAGCAGACCGGCAAGCGGATCCGGCTGAGCACCAAGGCCATCGTCGGCGCCACGTCGAAAGGCGTTTGCGGCCAAGTGGATGCGATGTTCGTGGCGGGGGCGCCGCCCGACGCGGCGGTCATCATGGTCGGCGCCAACGACGTGACCGCCCTCAACGGCGTCAGCCAGTCAGCCCAGCGGCTCGGGTTGAGCGTTCGCAAACTGCGCGCCCGCGGCGCCGTGGTGATCGCCGGCACCTGTCCGGATCTCGGGGTGATCACCGCCATCCCCCAGCCGCTGCGTTCGCTCGCGCACGAGCGTTGTTCCCAACTTGCGCGTGCCCAAGCCGCGGCGGTGCGGTCCGCCGGCGGCATGCCGGTACCGCTGGGCCAGCTGATGACCCCGCAGTTCCGGTCCACGCCCCACGTGATGTTCTCCCCGGACGGCTTCCACCCGTCCGCCCCGGCATACGCGATCGCGGCCGACGCGCTGCTGCGCGCGCTGTGCGAGGCGCTGGGCGAGAAGGTCGACATACCGCCGATGGACCTGGCGGCATCGACGACCGAGCCGGTCCTCGGCCAGCGCCACACCCGAACCAGCGTGATGTCGCGGCTCTGGCGGCGCCCCGTGCCGGGACCCGCCCCGTCGTCGTACCCCCTGGTGGGCACCGACTAGATTCGAGCTAGCCCGTCGGCGTGGAGCCACCACCCGTTTTTCAGATAGCGAGCTCGTCGGAATCCGGAAGGGATTTGAAGGGAACCGTCATGCCTGAAGCCGTCATTGTCTCAACCGCCCGCTCGCCGATCGGCCGCGCGATGAAGGGGTCGCTGGTCTCCATGCGGCCCGACGACCTGGCCGCCCAGATGGTGCGGGCCGCGCTGGACAAGGTGCCCGCGCTCAACCCTCATCAGATCGACGACCTCATCCTGGGCTGTGGCCTGCCGGGCGGCGAATCCGGCTTCAACATGGCCCGCGTCGTCGCCGTCGAGCTCGGCTACGACTTCCTGCCCGGCACCACCGTCAACCGGTATTGCTCGTCATCGCTGCAGACCACCCGGATGGCCTTCCACGCGATCAAGGCCGGCGAGGGCGACGCCTTCATCTCCGCGGGCGTCGAGACCGTCTCCCGCTTCGGTAAGGGCAACTCCGACTCGTGGCCCGACACCAAGAACCCGCTGTTCGACGAGGCGCAGGAGCGTTCGCAGGCCGCGGCGGCCGGCGCCGACGAGTGGCACGACCCCCGCGCCGACGGCAACCTGCCCGACGTCTACATCGCGATGGGTCAGACCGCGGAGAACGTCGCCATCATGACGGGCATCAGCCGCGAAGACCAGGACCACTGGGGCGTGCGCAGCCAGAACCGCGCCGAGGAGGCGATCAAGAGCGGCTTCTTCGAGCGCGAGATCTCCCCGGTGACCCTGCCCGACGGCAGCACCGTCAGTACCGATGACGGCCCCCGCGCCGGAACCACCTACGAGAAGGTCTCCGAACTCAAGCCGGTCTTTCGGCCCAACGGCACCGTGACCGCCGGCAACGCCTGCCCCCTGAACGACGGCGCGGCCGCGCTGGTGATCACCAGCGACACCAAGGCCAAGGAACTGGGCCTGACCCCGCTGGCGCGCATCGTGTCGACCGGGGTCAGCGGTCTGTCACCGGAGATCATGGGCCTGGGCCCGATCGAGGCCTGCAAGAAAGCGCTCGCCCGGGCGGGGATGTCGATCAACGACATCGACCTGTACGAGATCAACGAGGCCTTCGCGGTTCAGGTGCTGGGCTCGGCGCGCGAGCTGGGCATGGACGAGGACAAGCTGAACGTGTCCGGCGGGGCGATCGCGCTGGGCCACCCGTTCGGCATGACCGGCGCGCGCATCGCCACCACGCTGATCAACAACCTGCAGACCCACGACAAGACGTTCGGCCTGGAGACCATGTGCGTCGGCGGCGGGCAGGGCATGGCGATGATCATCGAGCGGCTCAGCTGACGCCTCGCCGGAGCTAGCTGTCGAGCGTGCGCCCATGGCGGCGACACGCCGAGCGGGTCCGCCCGCAGCGCACACTCGACGCCAGCGCACACACGAAAAGACCGGCACGCCGATCGGCGTGCCGGTCTTTTCGTTGAACAGAACTAGTCGTTCTGCAGGTAACTCAGCAGACGCAGGATCTCGATGTACAGCCAGACCAGGGTCACGGTCAGGCCGAGGGCGATGCCCCAGGCCGCCTTCTCCGGCGCACCGGCGCGCACCATCTGGTCGGCCGCGTCGAAGTCGATCAGGAAGCTGAACGCCGCGATCGCGATGCACACCAGCGAGAAGATGATCGCCACCGTTCCGCCGCTGCGCAGGCCCAGGCCCGTACCGCCGTTGACGTGGAACATCGCGAGCACGAAGTTGCCGAGCATCAAGGCCAGGACGCCGAACATCGCGGCAACCAGCATCCGGGTGAACTTGGGTGTCACCCGGATCGCGCCCGTCTTGTAGACGACGAGCATGCCGAAGAACACCCCGAAGGTGCCCAGCACGGCCTCCCCGATCAGCGCACCCGCGTTGGCGTGCGAGACCGAGAAGTTCGCGAAGACGAACGAGATGGCGCCCAGGAAGAGGCCTTCGAGGACGGCGTAGCTGAGCACGATCGCCGGGCTGTCCTGTTTGCGGCCGAAGGTCGCGACCAGCACCAGCCCGAGGCCGCCGAGCGCGCCGACCATGGTCAGCGGCATCGCCAGCGCGAGGTTGGACGCCACCAGGAAGTAGGAGACCACGGCGGACACCGCCAGCACCGCCAGCGTGATGCCGGTCTTGGTGACGACGTCGTCGATGGTCAGCGGACGCGAAGCCCTGGCCTCCTGGTAGGGAGCTTGGTAGGGGGCCGCGTAGGGGTCGGCTCCATAGCCCTGCATGGGGGCCGCGCCCGTACCGAATTGCGCGTATCCGCCTCGCTGCTTGGGCAGCGAACGAAATACCGGGTTGCTTGTCTCCCGCACCGTCGGATCCTCTCTATTGGCTCGAGCTGTGCGAACACACTCTCAACGCGCAGCGCCCGCTCCGGGTTCCCAGTCGACCTGGCCAGGCCTCGGGGCATTTGCTGCCGTGGTCGCGTTAAAGATAACCCTTACCCGCGGGGATCGCGCCGGTCGTCACGATCTAGATTTTTCGTCGAGGGTGGACCGGCGATGGGAGGCCAGGGCGTGACCGACGGATTCGATGAGGTTCTGACCCACATCGACGGCAACGTCGGTCTGATCACGCTCAACCGCCCCAAGGCGATCAACTCGCTCAACCAACCGATGGTGGACGCGCTGAGCGCCGTGCTCGCCGACTGGGCGAAGAACGACGCGGTGGGCGCGGTGGTGCTCTCCGGTGCCGGCGAGCGCGGGCTGTGCGCAGGTGGCGACGTCGTCTCCATCTATCACAGTGCCCGCAAGGACGGGGTCGAGGCGCGGCGGTTCTGGCGGGACGAATACCTGCTCAACGCCCAGATCGCCGATTTCGCCAAGCCTTACGTGGCGCTGATGGACGGCATCGTGATGGGCGGCGGCGTGGGGGTCAGCGCGCACGCGAACACCCGCGTCGTGACCGACACCTCCAAGATCGCGATGCCGGAGGTCGGCATCGGATTCGTTCCCGACGTCGGCGGGATGTTCCTGCTGTCCCGGGCGCCCGGCGGGCTGGGCCTGCATGCCGCGCTGACGGGAGCTCCGTTTTCCGGAGCCGACGCCATCGCCATGGGATTCGCCGACCACTACGTGCCGCACGACGACCTCGGGGCGTTCACCCGGGCGATCATCGCCGACGGCGTGCAGAGCGCGCTTGCCGAGCATGCCGTCGAGCCCCCGCCGAGCAGCCTTGCCGCACAACGTGATTGGATCGACGAATGCTACGCCGGTGACACGGTCGAAGACATCGTCGCCAGCCTGCGCGGCCATGACGCCGGACCGGCTGACGATGCCGCCGACCTGATCGGCACCCGCTCGCCGATCTCGTTGTCGGTGACCCTGGAGGCCGTCCGCCGCGCCGCCGACCTGCAGACGGTCAAAGACGTTCTGGTTCAGGACTATCGGGTCTCGTCGGCGTCGCTGCGATCACACGATCTGGTGGAGGGCATCCGGGCGCAGCTGATCGACAAAGACCGCAACCCGAAGTGGTCGCCGTCCTCGCTGGCCCAGGTGACCCGGGCCGATGTCGAGGCGTACTTCAAACCCGTCGACGACGACTTGCGTTTCTAGAAAGGCGATTTGCGATGACTGACACCTCCCCCGGGAACTACGAGACCATCCTGGTCGAGCGCGACGGCCGGGTGGGCACCATCACCCTGAACCGGCCCAAGGCGCTGAACGCGCTGAACACCCAGGTGATGAACGAAGTGACCAGCGCGGCAATGTATTTCGACAACGATCCCGGCATCGGCGCGATCATCATCACCGGGTCGGCCAAGGCGTTCGCCGCCGGCGCCGACATCAAGGAGATGGCCGCGCTGACATTCGCCGACGCGTTCGACGCCGATTTCTTCGCCCCCTGGGCCAAGCTGGCCGCCGTGCGGACCCCGACCATCGCCGCGGTGGCCGGGCACGCGCTCGGAGGCGGCTGTGAGCTCGCCATGATGTGCGACGTGCTGATCGCCGCCGACACAGCGAAGTTCGGGCAGCCGGAGATCAAACTCGGCGTCCTGCCCGGCATGGGCGGCTCACAGCGCCTGACCCGCGCCATCGGCAAAGCCAAGGCCATGGATCTCATCCTGACCGGGCGCACCATCGACGCCGCCGAAGCCGAACGCAGCGGCCTGGTTTCGCGCGTGGTGCCGGCCGACGACCTGCTGGCCGAGGCCAAGGCCGTCGCCACCACGATTTCACAGATGTCCCGCTCGGCGTCCCGGATGGCCAAGGAGGCCGTCAACCGCGCGTTCGAATCGACACTGTCTGAAGGACTTCTCTACGAACGCCGGCTGTTCCACTCGACCTTCGCGACCGAGGACCAGACGGAAGGCATGGCAGCCTTCGTCGAGAAGCGCACTCCGAACTTCACCCACCGGTAAGCCTGCGATGAGCGAGCCGGGCCACGCGACGAACAATCCGACGGCCGTCACCGAGGAGGCCGAACCGGGCGCAGCTCCGGAAGCCACACCCGAAGCCCGCCCGGCGGCTCGCGGCCCCCGGTGGACCGAAAAGCCTTGGTGGGTCCGCCACTACACATTCACCGGCACCACGGTCGGTCTCGTCTTCATCTGGTTCTCTCTGACGCCGTCGCTGCTGCCGCGCGGTGCGCTGTTTCAGGGGCTGGTCAGCGGGATCTCCGGCGCCATCGGCTACGGGCTGGGCGTCTTCGCCGTATGGCTGGTGCGCTACATGGGCGCCATGGATCACAGCCCCCCGCCGCCGCGCTGGGCGTGGAAGGTGCTGATCCCGATCGGTGCGCTGGGCATGGTGCTGATGGCCGTCTGGTTCCACGTGTGGCAGGACAACGTGCGCGACCTGATGGGCGTCGCCCACCTGCAGTGGTACGACTACCCGGTGGCCGCGGGCCTGTCGCTGGTGGTGCTGTTCACCCTGGTCGAAATCGGCCAGTTCATCCGGTGGCTGGTCCGGTTCCTGGTCGGGCAGGTCGACCGGATCGCGCCGTTCCGGCTGTCGGCGACCATCGTGGTGGCGCTGCTGGTGGTCCTCACCATCACCTTGCTCAACGGTGTCGTGCTCAAGTCCGCCATGCGCACCATGAACAACACCTTCGCCTCGGCGAACAACGAGATGAATCCCGACACCGCGCCGCCGAAGACCCCACTGCGCTCCGGCGGCCCCGAGTCGCTGGCGTCGTGGGAATCCCTTGGCCACCAAGGCCGCATCTTCGTGGAAGCCGGGCCCACGGTCGCCCAACTCTCCGCCTTCAACGGCACACCCGCGACCGAACCGATCCGGGCCTACGCCGGGCTGAACTCGGCGGACGGGATCACGGCGACCGCCGAACTCGCCGCGCGGGAGCTGCAGCGCACCGGCGGACTGCAGCGCGCCGTCGTCGCCGTCGCGACAACCACCGGCACCGGCTGGATCAACGAGGCGGAGGCCGACGCGCTCGAGTACATGTACAACGGCAACTCCGCGATCGTCAGCATGCAGTACTCGTTCCTGCCGAGCTGGCTGTCCTTCCTGGTGGACAAGGAGAACGCCCGCCACGCCGGGCAGGCGCTGTTCGAGGCCGTTGACCGCCTGATCCGCCAGATGCCGGAGGCGCAACGCCCCAAGCTCGTCGTGTTCGGCGAAAGCCTGGGATCGTTCGGCGGCGAGGCGCCGTTCATGAGCCTCAACAACGTCCTCGCCCGCACCGACGGCGCCCTGTTCAGCGGACCGACCTTTCAGAACACCATCTGGACCGACCTGACGTCGACGCGCGATGCCGGGTCCCCGGAGTGGCTGCCGGTGTACAACGACGGCAAGAACGTCCGGTTCGTGGCTCGCCCAACCGATTTGGGCCGCCCGAACGTCCCGTGGGACCACCCCCGGGTGGTCTATCTGCAACACGCCTCGGATCCGATCGCCTGGTGGTCCCCCGACCTGCTGTTCAGCCAGCCCGACTGGCTGCGGGAGCGGCGGGGCTACGACGTGCTGCCCGAGACGCGCTGGATCCCAGTGGTGACGTTCCTGCAAGTCACGGCCGACATGGCGGTGGCGGTCGAGGTACCCCAGGGGCACGGCCACCACTACGTGGCCGACGCGGCCGACGGCTGGGCGGCGGTGCTGTCACCGCCCGGATGGACGCAGGAGAAGACCGACAGGCTGCGGCCACTGCTCCATTCGGACGCCACCTCCACCGGGTAGCTAGAGCCAGCGGCGACCCGGGGTGCCGGAGTTGGCGAGCACTCCCGGGACGGCGTCGAGCGGGGCGGCACCCGAAAGCTGTTCGAGCACACCGGCTCCCGCGAGCGCGTGGTAGCCGCCGACGACGTCGGTGGCGCGGTGCAGGCCGATGTCCAGCAGCGCGGCCGCCGCGAGGCTGGAGGTGTAGCCCTCCGAGCACACGATGACCCACTCGACGTCGTCGCCGACGGCCTCGGGCAGCCTGGCCTCACTGGTCGGGTCGCAGCGCCACTCCAGGACGTTGCGTTCGATCACCAGGGCGCCGGGGATCTCACCCTCGCGGAAACGCTGTGCCTGCGGCCGGATGTCGACGAGCACCGCCCCGCGCCGCAGCGCGTCCGGCACTTCGGCGGCGGGAAGGCGGCGAAAGCGGCGGCGGGCGGATCTCAACACGACGTCGATGCGGCTCATCACGGTCCTTCCGGTTGATCGGTCAGTTCGGTGCGCTGGCGGCGCAACCGGTTTCGGCCGGTGACCTCGTAGTAGGACATCGCGGTCAGCGGCGGTGAGTAGGCATGCACGCTCAGCGAGGGCCGCACCGGACCCGAGACGGACACGGCCACGGGCCGGGGCGCCCACACCACGTCGTGCACCCAGCCCAGTGGGAACCCGGCCTGATCGCCGGCGTCCAGTCGGCGCTGGCGCAGAACGCGGCCGTCCCAACGGAATTCGGTGAGCGACCCGGACACCACCGTCAACGCGCCCAGGGAGCCGCCGTGATCGTGCAGTTCGGTGTGATGGCCGGGAACCCAGCTGATCAGCCAGACGTCCAGCTCGTCGTCACCGTGGATGCGGGTGAACCAGCGCCGCGACTCCGGTATCCCGCCCGGCGGCAGCAGGTGGTCGCAGCGCCCGCTCAGCACGTCGTCGGCGGCCCGGTCGGTGGCGTGCAGCAGGTCGGGCACGCGCAACCGGGTCGGGCCCGGCGACGGGGACGCGGACGGGGACGAGAAGGTGCGCGGGCGCAACGCGGCCGGCGCGGCGAGGGACACAGGACTCGCCAGGGGCAGTGACATCGTGGAGCTCCAGGGAAAACGGGATCGGACAGGCGGCGGCGTGTTACCGCCGACAACACTCGCAAAATCCGAAGCGCTCCATCACGGCCGCCAGTGTTGCATAGATTGGGTCGGTGCGCTGGTGCGGTCACCGGCCCCGGCTGTGGGGCACGCTCGTCGTGGCGGCCGCTGTGTTCGCGGGCACAGCGTGCTCGGCCGGCACCCCGAGCCGCACCCCGGCCTCCCTGCCGGGGCGGCCGGCGGGCGTGCCGGGTAGCCCCGACGCGGCGCCGCCGGGCGCCGTCGGGCTCTCCCCCTCCGGCGTGACGACCAGAGTCGACGTCCCCGCGAATTCGACCGAGGAGGAGTATTACCAGGCCTGTCACGCCGCCAAAGTGTGGATGGACGCCCAGCCCAGGACCGATCAGTCGCTGTTCGAGCCCTATCTGGCGATGGTCCAGGCCGCGCCCTCGGGCACCGCGGGCAGCTGGAACGCCCGCTGGGCGGATCTGGCGCCGGCCCGGCAGGCGGCCGTGATCACCGCCGCGCGCGCCGCCGCCAACGACGAATGCGGCTAGCCCGTTCGAACCCGTGCGCGATTGAATTCACGGGTACCTAAAGTGACGGCCCGACCGGTGTGCCGGCCGGCTCCGCCGCGCAGAATGAAGGAATGCCGGATGGAACGGGCGGTGGTGGCGTGCGCCGATCACCGACGCGGGTGGCGTTGGCGCTGGGCAGCGGCGGGGCCCGCGGCTACGCCCACATCGGGGTGATCGAGGCGCTGCGCGCCCGGGAGTACGAGATCGTGGGCATCGCGGGCTCGTCGATGGGCGCACTGGTCGGCGGTTTGGAGGCGGCCGGGCGCCGCGACGAGTTCGCCGAGTGGGCGAAGTCCCTGACGCAGCGCACCATCCTGCGGCTGCTGGACTTCTCGATCAGCGCGGCCGGGGTGATGCGGGCCGAGAAGATCCTGGACGCGGTGCGCGACATTCTCGGCCCGGTCGCCATCGAGCAGCTGCCGATCCCCTTCACCGCCGTGGCGACCGACCTCTTGGCCGGCAAGTCGGTGTGGTTTCAGCGCGGCCCCGTCGACGCGGCGATCCGCGCCTCCATCGCCATACCGGGCGTGATCGCGCCCCACGAACTCGACGGGCGCCTGCTGGCCGACGGCGGAATCCTGGACCCGCTGCCGATGGCACCCCTCTCGGCGGTCAACGCGGACGTGACCATCGCGGTGAGCCTGTCCGGCAGTGAGGCGATCGCCAACCGTGAGGGGGAGGCCGGCGCGACCGCCGACTGGCTGAACCGCATGGTGCGCAGCACTTCCTCGCTGCTCGACACCTCCGCGGCCCGGTCGCTGCTCGACCGGCCGACCGCGCGCGCGGTGCTTGCCAGATTCGGGGTGTCCCCCGCGGAAGCCGACGCCTGGCCGGACGACGCCGACGTCGCCGAGGCCGCCGAGGCCGCCGAGGCCGCCGCCGGGGATGATCCGGCCGGCGAATTGTCCGACACCACAACCGAAGTCCCGAAGCTGGGCAGTTTCGAGGTGATGAACCGGACGATCGACATCGCGCAGGCCGCGCTGGCGCGCCACACGCTGGCGGTCTACCCGCCCGACCTGTTGATCGAGGTTCCGCGATCGATCTGCCGGGGCCTGGAATTCCACCGGGCGGCCGAGGTCATCACCGTCGGCCGGGCACTGGCGGACGAGGCCCTGGACGCGTTCGAGGCCGACCGCGCCGCGCCCCCCGCAGCCGAAGACTGAAAATTCTTCTGCCGCAAACGATCCCCGGCTCGATCAGACGCCGAGGAACCGCGCGAGGGCCGGGGCTTCGCGGCGGCCCTGTTCGCGTCCGGCCAGGGCCGAGGTGACGCGGCACTTCGGGTCCAGCGGATTGGGTCCGAAGGCCGCCACCGAGCCCGGGTCGGCGAACACCGCGAACGTTGCGCCGGGAAAGGCAGAGATCTCCGCGGCAGGCCCGGCGCCGAACGGCGAGGGCGCGTCCGCGCCCGAGGGCACCAAGACAACCGCCGCGTCGCAATCACCGGCCACGCCGAGGTTGACCGAGCTGGCGACGCCGCCGTCCATGTAGCGTCGGCCCCCGATCGCCACCGGCGGCCATGCGCCGGGCACCGCGCAGCTGGCCGCCACCGCGTCGACGAGGTCGACGCCGGACTCGCGATCGAAGACGACCAATTCGCCGGTGCTTACGTCGATGGCGGTGATCCGCAGCGTCCGGTCGGGCCAGTCGTGCGACGGCAGGCGCTGGGCGATGACCTGCCGGCGCAGCGGTGGCGGAACGGTTTCGGCCGCCAGCGCCACCGCACCGATCCGCTGCAGCTGCTGCCGCGTCTTGTCCGACCCGTCGGCGTAGGGCTCCGCCAGGGCCGCCAGGAACATCCCGGTGATGGTGTCGACGTCCACCCCGGAATCGATCTCGGCCGACGCTTCGGCGACCTGCCGGCCGAACAGCGCGTCGAGCGTGCTCCCACTGCCGATCTGCGCGGCGACCGTCGAGCCGGCCGAGGTCCCCACCAGCACGTCCGAATCCAGCAACAGCCCGGCCGCCGCGGGCGAATCGTCGGCGATGCCACGCAAAACACCTGTCTCCCAGGCAATTCCCGCTATCCCACCGCCCGCCAGCACAAGCGCCCGTCTGGTTGCCATGCCCACCCACTCTGCCAGGCCGGCATCGGGCTAACTCTGAACGCTCGGCACCGCGTGTTGCGCGTCGTGGACCGGCGCGCTCAGTTCGGCCCGGCGGAGCTGATGCGCGGGCGGGTGGGGCAGGATCACCGTGCGCTCGACATGCAGGCCGGCGTCGACGTGGACCAGCTCACCGGGCTCGAGCAGACGCCAGCGGGGGTCGTCGTCCATGCGTTCGGTGGCGAACACCACCGACGGGCGGGTGCACAGGTGTTCCGATCGCGCGTTGATTCGCTTGGTGCGCATGTCGAATTTCGGGGCTTGGGCGGGGGCCTCGCCGGACCGGTCCAGGACGTAGAGCTCATGGGTGTCCGGGTACCGCAGCGCCCACATGTCGGTGGCCGTGCTCAGCAGCATGTTGACCGCATAGATCGGCACATTGGCCGCAAGCCATGTCATAGCATCGACCAGACCCGCGGTCACGTCACCGTCGAGCGCCCGGATCGAGGCGGTGACCAACGCGAACACCCGCTCGGAATCGGTGTCGCCCAGGACCAGTTCGTCGATGCCGACCGCGCGCAGCCGCTCCTCGAGGATGTCCAGGCCCTCCAGGACGCCGTTGTGCGCGAAAATCCGGCCGTCCTGCAGGAACGGGTGGGTGTTGCGGACGTCGAGCGAACCGGTCGTCGCGTAACGCACATGCGCGATGAACGTGGTGCCGGTCAGCTCGTGCGCTTCGGTGGCGAACGCGGCGTCCTCCCAGGCCGCCATGGGCTGCTTGTCCAGCTGCGGCCGGCCCCGATCGTCGAAGACCCCCAGGCCGGTCCCGTCCGGATTCCTCCTGCTCTGTTGGGCGAGGCTGTCGGGGGCGCCCAGCAACCAGAAGGTCGCGGTGCATACGTCCGTCCCGGCGTGCAGCCCGAATAGTCGGCACATACCGGCACGGTACCCAGCTTCAGCGGGTCAGCACCTGGGCGAGGTCCTGTAACGCTCGCCGCGCGTAGCGCTTCCACAGCATCCCGAACAGTGGCAGGCCCGGCGCGGACAGCGGCGACTTGGGGTAAATGGTCCAGCGCCAGGTGATCTCGGTGCCGTCGCCGGCCGGGGTGAAGGTCCACTCGCCGGTGACCGAACCGACCAGGAGCGCCATCGGCCCGTGGATTCCGGTGAGCCGGTAACCGAACGATCGCGGCGCGTCGACACTGGTCAGGTCTTCCCGCGCGCTACCGCCGACCAACATGATCGTGCGGCTCCGGCCCGCGGTGTCCCAGTCGCCGGTCTGGTCCCGCACCTCCCTGATCGGCGGGATCGGGCCGTACCAGCGGCCGAAGATCTCCGGAAGGGAGACGGGCAGCGTGCCGTGGAACGCCGCGTCCTGCGCGACGGGCACCACGCGCGATTGCTCGACGACGAGGGGCTGGGTCATCGGGGATCCTTCCGCAGGGCTGGTGAATCTCGAATACACCGAACAGGCCGACCCTATTCGTGAGCAGTCGCGGCCCGCGCTCAGTCGCGGGCCTCGACCACCCAGTAGCCGTGCTCGGCGTAGCGCGCCCGGATGGCCTTCTTGTCGTACTTGCCCACGCTGGTGCGCGGAATCTCGTCGACGAACGCCCACCGTTCGGGCAGCCACCACCGAACCACCTTCTCCGCCAGGAACTTTCGCAGATCCTCGGCGCTGACCGTGGTGCCCTCCTTGGCCACGACGACGGCCAGCGGCCGTTCCTGCCACCGCTCGTCGGGCACGCCGACCACCGCGGCCTCGACCACATGCGGGTGCCCGATCAAGCCGTTCTCCAACTCGACCGAGGAGATCCACTCGCCGCCGGACTTGATCACGTCCTTGGCCCGGTCGGTCAGCGTCACGAATCCCTGCTCGTCGATCCGCCCCACGTCACCGGTGCGCAGCCAGCCGGAGTCGAACTTCGAGTCGTCGGCGGTGAGGTAGTAGGAGCCGGCGATCCACGGGCCGCGGACTTCCACCTCGCCCACGGCGGCACCGTCGTTGGGCAGCGGGCGGCCGTCGTCGTCGACGATCCGCATTTCCACGCCGCAGACCGGCTGGCCCTGCGTCGCGCGGAACGCCCAGTGCCGGTCGGCGGGCGTTCCCGGCGGCGGCCACGCCATGGTGGCCATCGGCGAGGTTTCCGTCATGCCCCACAGCTGCCGGATCTGCACGCCATGGTTCTCCTCGAAGGTGCGCATCAGCGACACCGGAACGGCCGATCCTCCGCAGACCACCAGCCGCAGCGACGACATGTCGTGGCCGGGTTCTTCCTCCAGGCGGTGCAGGACGTCGTTCCAGATCGTGGGCACCGCACCCGCCACGGTTGGCCGCAGGTCCTCCACCGTGCGGATCAGCGACCGCGCGTCGAGGTGGCAGTCGGGCAATACCAGGTCGGCGCCGGCCATCAGCGCCGCGTAGGGCAGCCCCCACGCGTTGGCGTGGAACATCGGCACGATCGGCAGCACGCTGTCGACGGATCCCACGCCGATGCCGTTGGTGGTGCAGGCCGCCATGGTGTGTAAGTAGCTCGAGCGATGGCTGTAGACAACGCCTTTGGGGTTTCCGGTGGTACCACTCGTGTAACACATTGCGGCCGCGGACTTCTCGTCGAGCTCCGGCCATTCGAAGTCGGGGGACTCGCCGTCGAGCACGTCGGCATACCGCAGCACGGCCTTGCCCGATCCCTCGACCGCGGCGGTGTCGCCCTCCCCGACCACGATCACGGTGTGCACGGTCTTGAGGTCGCCCAGCACCGGGGCGAGCAACTTGGTCAGCGACGCGTCGACCAGCACCACCTGGTCTTCGGCCTCGTTGGCGACATAGGCGATCTGCTCGGCGAAGAGGCGGATGTTCAGGGTGTGCAACACGGCACCCATCGACGGCACCGCCAGGTAGGTCGCCAGGTGTTCGGCGTTGTTCCACATGAACGTCGCCACCCGCTGGTCCCCGGTGACGCCCAGGCGTCGCAGACCGTTCGCCAGCCGAGCGGCATCTTGACCCAGCTCACGGTAGGTGATTCGCCGGTAGCCCGCACCGGTGGCGGTGGCGACGGTACGCGCACCGTGGATACCGCAGCCGTGCCGCATGATCGCGGTGATCGTCAACGGAAAGTCCTGCATCGTGCTGTCCATCGAGATACCGCCTTTGGATCGAGGCGCAGCGTCGCCTGATGTCAACCCTGCGGAACGCGTGGTGCTGGCCGCGTCCCGGGGCCGGCAACGCCTGGCCGCCGGCAGCCTCCACCCTAAGCCCGGGCCCGGCGACCGGTGCGCAATTTCCCTAGGCGAGCACGGGTTCCCGCGGCACCGCCACGGGCAGCCGGGTGGTCGACGCCTCCTCCGGCCCGCCGCCGGCGGCGATCGGCACGACGGTGACGACGCCAGAGTGGCCGGCGATGTAGAGGTATCTGCCGTCGGGGCTTTCGACCACGCAGGACGGGTGCCTCGCCACCCCGATGTCACCGACGACGTCGTGGGTGCTTGTGCACACGACGGCGACATGCTCGTCGCTGACCAGGTAAGCGTGGCGCCCGTCACGACTGAGCGCCAGGCGGGTGAGCGGACCGGCGAGCTCGCTGAGCTTGCGCGTCCCGGTGATGTCGCGGGCCCGGGTGTCGACGACGTCGAGCACCGCGCCGACCACCGGGCCGCAACTGGCAACGTAGGCGGTGCTGCCGTCGCTGCTGAGCGCGACGTCGCGGATGGGCAGACCCAGCTCGTAGGCCCCGACGATGCGGGAGCCGCCGTCGGAGGGTGCGCCGGTCTCGATGACGACCAGTTCGCCGCCGGAGGGCCCGTTGGTGGCGGCATAAAGCTGAGCGCCGTCGGGGCTGAGGCGCACGCAGTCCGCGGTGACACCCGCCGCGCCGGCCAGGTCGATCACCTCGGTCTCGTCGGTGGCGGTGTCCACGACCACGACGTCGGCACCGCGGGCGTGGTTCCGGCCGGCGTAGACGAACCTTCCGTCGGCGCTCACGGCGAGGTCGCTCACGCTGTGGGCCAGCGGATGCGTCGCGATGCGCGCGTTCGACGCGACGTCGACGACGGTGACGGAGTCATAGGACGGGGTTGCGGTGCTGATGTAGGCGCGCGGGGCGTCGCCGCCGCTCAGGGCGACCGCGAACGGCTCGTCCAGGGCGAGGGTTTGCACCACGAGGCGGGCATCGGTGTCGACGATGGAGACCGTGTCGCGGCCGTGGTTGGCCACGACCAGCCGGCTGCCGTCGGGGCTGATGCCGATGTCGCTGATCGGACCGTTTCGCACCGGAATTGCGACGATCGAAGTGTCGTCGAATTGGAACACCCGGTCATCCGGGAAGGCCTTGCGGCCGGTCGAAGCGCTCACGCTGTACCGCCTTTGCTGTGTTGTCGGCGCGGGGCGAAGTCGCCGGGACTTGCGCGACAATTCGGCCTCCGGATCCCGCAGGATCTCAGCACCCAAAAGGCGCCGACGCGACTGGTTTTGCGAGTCTACCGGCCAAAATTCGCGTCAAACGGTTCGAAAATCCCCCGACGTTAGCTACGTCACTCCCCGCACTCAGGTTCTGCTCAGGCTTTCAATTACGCTGTATCGCAGTCGCTTACCCGTAGCGAAACTGACGCAAACGCGCATCCGGGGTATTTCGCTTTCACCGCTAACGTTCCCGGTCAGCGCCCTGAGGCCATCCACGTTAAGAAACTCTCAGCGTTCACTTCCCGGGGAGGGGAAGATCACAGGCCTTCACTGGCTGAACTGGGTCTGCGGCCTGGCCAAGGCGGCACCGTCGACGAAGATGTCGAGCTTTTCGTTGTAAAACGCCACCAGACCGGCGATCTGGCCCACCGCGGGCAACGGGTAGTGGTACGTCCAGGCCAGGTCCGGGTGCACGACACCACCGGAACGCACCGACCAGTAGCCCGACGTCACGCCTTTGTACGGGCACAGCGTCTGTGTCGCGCTGGGTTCCAGATGCTCGAAGGCGACATCCGTTGGATCGATGTAATACCTTGTCGGCAAACCTGTTTCGAATAGCAGCACAGGAGAACTGGTGTCCGCCAAGATCATTCCGTCCAACTCCACACGAACATGCCGGTGTGAGCGTAGCGCATCCACCCGCGAGTAGGGATTGCGCGGATGGCCGTAGATCGGCTCGTCTTCCTCGAACCAGCGCAACGATTCCCATTCGAATCGCACGGTCCCGGCCACCGGGCCGCCACCGTCGGCGTCGAACACCCGCGCGGCGGACGGGTAAGTCGCACCGGCGCCCTGCAAGGAGTGCAGCCGCGACGGACCGAACTGCACCTTCTGCGGATGGTCCTCGTCGCGCAGGAACTCCGCGCGGACATCGGTCAACGGGATGTAGTACTGCGGGTAGTAGGGGACCTCCCACACATAGCGGGCGGCGGTGGTGTCGAAGACCAGCGCGTCGCCCAGATAACCGCGCACCCGGCGCGGCGCGGGTTCGACCCTGCCGCGCATGGCGGCCATCTGGGGGTAGTCACGATCGGCGGTCACGTCTGATCCTTGGCGGCCAGGCCGGCCGGCGCGTGGGCGATCGCCGCCCGGATGGCGTCGGCCAGCGCCAGGGCGCTTTCCTCGGTGAGCTCCAGCGCCACCCGCGCCGACGGCCCCAGCTGCGGGTTGAGCACGTCGATGTTGACGGTGTGGCCGTAGGGCGCGTGGACCGGGTGATCGACATACACCGTCGCGCGGCTGGCGCCGAACCACCCGGTGGCGCCCTTGCCGCTGCCGTCGATCGCGACGTGTTCGGTGAGATGAGTGCACATGACGGGCGTACCTAGCCTTTCAGGTGGGTGGCGAAGAAGTCGTCGATGCGCCGCCAGCCGTCGACCGCCGCCACCGGCCGGTAGGCGGGCCGGTCGACGGAGAAGAACGAGTGGCCCGCGCCCTCGTAGGAGTGAAACTCGTGCGGCTTGTCGAACCGGCTCAATGCCTCGTCCAGTGCGGCCACCGCGGCCGGAGCCGGGAATCGGTCGTCGAGCCCGAACAGGCCCAGCATCGGACAGCTCAGATGCGGCGCCAACTGCAGTATCGGCTTCATCGCCTTGGGCATGCCCTCGGGTGGATCCTCGACGATGAAGGCGCCGTAGCAGTCCACCGCCGCGTCGAACGGCAGCGAACACGCCGCCAGGTACGCGTGTCGCCCACCCGAGCAGTGGCCGATCACACCGAACTTCCCGTTGGCGCCCGGCAGCGAACGCAGGTGCTCGACCGCGCCCGCGACGTCGCCGACCAGCCGCTCGTCGGGCACCCCGCCGGCGGCCCGCGCCGCCGCCGCCGCGTCGTCGGGCGACGCGCCCGGCGCCTCACGCGAATAGAGGTTGGGGGCCACGGCGTGGTAACCGCTGACGGCCAGCCGCCGGACGAATTCCTTGGTCTCGCGGTCGTAGCCGGGCATGTGGTGGATCCACACGACTCCCCCGCGCGTCCCTTCGGCTAGGGGTGAGGCACGGTATGCCTCGATCTCGTCGCCGCCGTGGCCGGTGATCGTGATGGTTTCCGCCCGAATGGCGTCGGGGCTGAGCGCGTTCATCGCAAACCTTCCGGGCTCGCCGGCTGGGCCGCAACCGGACGGAGCGCGTGCGGCCGGTCGGGCCGCCCCGCCGGACACCAACGTATCGGAACACCCGGGCGCCCGGGCGATTCGTGTTCTCCCCCGGGCCCGGCGCCGGCCCGCAACTCGCGTGTCGTGCGACCCCGCCACCCCGGGTGGACGTCACGCTGTAGGGGACGCCGAGCAGGAACTGGCCGCGCTGACGAATGGGGCACCGCACGTGGTTGACAGCGCTGAACATCGAGAGCCGCGAAGCCATGCCGCAGAACAGGGCCATCACCGGCTGGTGGGTCGGCCGCACCGCGACGACGAGGGTGTGATCGTCGAAGCCGAACAGCGGGCCGCCCGGTTGCGTTCCGAGGAACATCGCTTCGGCCGGCGCGGCGAGCGGTTCGACCGGCGTTCCCCTTTCGTCATGGGAATGACCGCCGCGGCCGGCGTGGCAGTGACCTATGGGGCGGTCCGCGTTCTCGGGTCGATGTCGTCGGTGCTGGTCTTGATCGGTGTGGCCATGTTTTTCGCGCTCGGGCTCGAGACCGCCGTGTCGTGGCTGGTCAACCACAAGCTGCCGAGGTGGGCGGCGGTGACGGTCGTGGTGACTCTCGTGTTCGCCCTCATCGCAGGGACAGTGGCCGCGACCATTCCCCCGCTGGTGCAGGAGGCACGCCAGCTCGTCGAGCAACTGCCGCATTATCTGCAGCACATCCAAGACCGCTCGTCGCTCATCGGCAGGCTCGACGAGCGCGTCCATCTGCAACAGCGGATCACCGAGATGGTCAACGGGTCCGGCCGCTTCACCTTCGCGGGGATCATCAGAACCGGGTCGGAGGTGTTCGGTGTCCTGTCCCACATCGGCATCGTGGCGATGCTGACCATCTACTTCCTGGCCGACATGCGCCGGATCCGGGCCGGCTTCTACCGGCTCATGCCCAATTCCCGTCGGCCGCGCGCCATCCTGATCGGCGACGAAGTGGTGGCGAAGTTCGGCGCCTATCTCTTCGGGAACGTGCTGACGTCGGTCATCGCGGGGTTCGCCACGTTCGTGTGGTGTGTCCTGCTCGATGTCCCCTACGCGGTCCTGCTGGGTGTCGTGGTCGCCGTCTTGGACCTTTTTCCCTACGGCTCCACG
>NZ_LZKD01000002.1:0-832 GCF_001668695.1 Mycobacterium sp. E2497 | reverse complement strand
ATCCCGGTATCTTCTCCGACATCTTGTCCAGGATCGTCGCTGCGGCCGGAGCGCCGTTGCCCCATTGGCACACCTGCGCGTAGATCACCACATTGTTCTTTGCCCGCGCCTCGCTGGCGCAGACCCAGCCGGTGATCTGCCCGTCCTCCAGTTCCGTTCCCGTCCACCGCACTCCCGTATCGGTCGCGTCGGTCTTCTGGAATCTCCATCGATATTTGCCGCTCAGGTGGATGACGGCATTGCTGCACGCATCGAGACGCTTGGCAAAAGCGTTGCCAAGCAACACCGTCGCTGCTTTGGAATCGACAACCGTCGCAACGGCTTGACGGACCGCATGCTCGTACGTGTCCTTTTCCTCCCTGTATTGATTGCTCCGCCATCCGGTATAGGCCACGCCAACCGTGTTGGTGTCCAGCCCGAACAGCGCCGCACAGTCGGGGTTGCCCTCGTCGATGACAGGGGGTGATGGAGGCCTGGTCCAACCGGGCGGGGGCGTGCCCGTCCAGTTGAGTTTCGAGCCGACGATGTCGCCGACCACTTCCGGCGGCACGAGCAGCTCGTCGATGCGATTGAGCGCCAGCGTCGGCCCGACTGTGGGTGTCGGCGAGGGTGCCACCGAAGTGGCGCTGTGGCCGCCGCCCTGCCCGCCGCCGCACCCAACCGCCAACGCGACCACTACAGCCCCGAGCGCCGAAACAATGAAACGAATCCTCATTTCGTCTCCTTGCCAAAAGGGCGAGATCCGTATCTGTTGGTCGAAGAATAGGAGCAGTGCGAGAAACGCGGATCGATTTCCCCAACTTGCTTGCTGCTTGGCGTCGGTCTCAAGTCG
>NZ_LZKD01000001.1:0-24943 GCF_001668695.1 Mycobacterium sp. E2497 | reverse complement strand
CAACGGCCAACCCGATACCGTTCCGGCCGCGTCGACCGACTTCATCATCGCGGCCTTCGGTGAAGAGCTGGGGCTGGTCGGGTTCGCCAGCATCTTGATGCTGTACACCATCGTCATCATCCGCGGCATGCGCACCGCGATCGCGACGCGGGACAGCTTCGGCAAGCTGCTGGCCGCGGGTCTGGCGTCCACCCTGGCCATCCAGTTGTTCATCGTCGTCGGCGGCGTCACGCAACTCATCCCGCTGACCGGGCTCACCACGCCGTGGATGTCGTACGGCGGATCGTCACTGCTCGCCAACTACATACTGCTGGCCATCCTCGCTCGCATCTCCAACAGCGCGCGGCACCCCCTGCGCGGCCGTGACCGCAAGGACGCCCCGATCGCGGCGGCCAAGACCGAGGTGATCGAGAAGGTATGAACACCTCGCTGCGCCGCATCTCGCTCACGGTCATGGCGTTGATCGTGCTGTTGCTGCTCAACGCCACCATGACGCAGGTGTTCGCCGCCGACTCGCTGCGGGCCGACCCGCGCAATCAGCGGGTCCTGCTGGACGAGTATTCGCGGCAGCGCGGCCAGATCGTCGCCGGTGGCCAACTGCTGGCCTACTCGGTGGCCACCGACAGCCGGTTCCGCTTTCTGCGGGTCTATCCCAATCCCGCTGTCTACGCGCCGCTCACCGGCTTCTACTCCCTGCGCTATTCCAGCACCGGCTTGGAGCGTGCCGAGGACCCGCTGCTGAACGGGTCGGACGAGCGGCTGTTCGGGCGCCGGCTGGCCGACTTCTTCACCGGCCGCGATCCCCGCGGCGGCAACGTCGACACCACCATCCGGCCGCGGGTCCAGCAGGCCGGGTGGGATGCGATGCAGCAGGGCTGCGGCGGGCCGCCGTGCAAGGGCGCCGTCGTCGCCCTCGAGCCGTCCACCGGCAAGATCTTGGCCATGGTGTCATCGCCGTCGTATGACCCCAATCTGCTCGCGTCGCACGATCCTCAGGTGCAGGCGCAGGCGTGGCAGCGGCTGCGCGACGACCCCGACAACCCCCTGACCAACCGCGCCATCTCGGAGACCTACCCGCCCGGCTCCACCTTCAAGGTGGTCACCACCGCGGCGGCCCTGGAGGCCGGTGCGACCGATGCCGAGCAGCTGACCGCGGCGGCGTCCATCCAGCTTCCGGACAGCACCGCGACGCTGGAGAACTACGGCGGCCAGCCCTGTGGCAATGAGCTCACGGTGTCGCTCAAGCAGGCGTTCGCCTTCTCGTGCAACACGGCGTTCGTCCAGCTCGGCATCCACACCGGGTCGGATGCGCTGCGCAGTATGGCGCGCTCGTTCGGTCTGGACACCACACCGAGCGTGATCCCGCTGCAGGTCGCCGAGTCGACGGTCGGGATCATCCCGGACGCGGCCGCGCTGGGCATGTCCAGCATCGGCCAAAAGGACGTCGCGCTGACACCGCTGGAGAACGCTCAAATCGCCGCGACCATCGCGAACGACGGCATCACGATGCAGCCCTACCTGATCGACAGCCTCAAGGGCCCCGACCTGGCGAACATCAGCACCACCGTTCCCTATCAGCAGCGCCGCGCGGTGTCACCCCAGGTCGCCGCTAAGCTAACAGAGCTGATGGTCGGCGCCGAGAAGGTCGCGCAGCAGAAAGGGGCCATTTCCGGCGTGCAGATCGCATCCAAGACCGGTACCGCAGAGCATGGCACCGATCCGCGAAATACGCCGCCGCACGCGTGGTACATCGCCTTCGCGCCCGCGCAGACGCCCAAAGTCGCCGTGGCAGTGTTGGTGGAGAATGGCGGCGACCGCCTGTCCGCGACGGGAGGTGCACTCGCCGCGCCGATCGGACGGGCTGTGATCCAAGCCGCGCTACAGGGAGGACCATGAGCCCGCGAGTTGGTGTGACGCTGTCTGGCAGATACCGCCTGCAGCGCCTGATCGCCACCGGTGGCATGGGCCAAGTCTGGGAGGCCGTGGACAGCCGGCTCGGCCGGCGCGTCGCGGTCAAGGTGCTCAAGCAGGAGTTCTCCCAGGACCCGGAATTCATCGAGCGGTTCCGCGCCGAGGCGCGCACCACCGCCATGCTGAACCACCCCGGCATCGCCCAGGTCCACGACTACGGCGAGAGCCAGCTGGACGGGGAGGGCCGCACCGCCTACCTGGTGATGGAGCTGGTCAATGGCGAGCCGCTGAACTCGGTGCTCAAGCGCACCGGCCGGCTGTCGCTGCGGCACGCACTGGACATGCTCGAGCAGACCGGCCGGGCGCTGCAGGTCGCGCACGCCGCCGGCTTGGTGCACCGCGACGTCAAACCGGGCAACATCCTGATCACCCCGACCGGCCAGGTCAAGATCACCGACTTCGGTATCGCCAAGGCCGTCGACGCCGCGCCGGTCACCCAGACCGGAATGGTCATGGGCACCGCACAGTACATCGCCCCCGAACAGGCCCTCGGGCACGACGCGACCCCCGCCAGCGACGTGTACTCGCTGGGTGTCGTCGGCTACGAGGTCGTGTCGGGCAAGCGGCCCTTCACCGGTGACGGCGCCCTGACGGTGGCGATGAAGCACATCAAGGAGCCGCCGCCCCCGCTGCCCGCAGAACTGCCGTCCAACGTGCGGGAGCTCATCGAGATCACGCTGGTCAAGAATCCGGCGATGCGCTACCGCAGCGGCGGCCCCTTCGCCGACGCCGTGGCGGCCGTGCGGGCCGGCCGGCGCCCGCCGCGCCCCAGCCAGTCGCCGCCCCCCGGGCGCGCGTCGCCGGCGGCCATCCCGTCCAGCCCGACGACCAGGGCGGCCGCCGTCACCAGCACTCGGGCCCCGGCCCCACGCCGATCCCGGCCGGCCACCGGCGGTCACCGCCCACCACCGGCGCGGCGCACCTTCTCCTCGGGTCAGCGCGCGTTGCTGTGGGCCGCCGGGGTGCTGGGAGCGTTGGCGATCATCATCGCGGTGCTCATCGTCATCAATTCCCGCGCGGACACCCAGCAGCAGCCGCCGCCCCCGACGGTCACCGACACCGGCGGGCCGCCGGCGCCGCCGGCGAGCAAGACCCCGAGCGGTTCCGCGCCGGGCCCCGCGCTGCGGCTCAATTGGACGGATCGCGCGGCGATAGGTAATCCTGGACTGCAACGAGGGCCGGCCGAGCGCGGGTGGGGTGAACGACCGAAGCCCAGCGTCTCACCGGCCCGACACGAGATAACACGATGACCACCCCTCAGCACCTGTCTGACCGTTATGAACTGGGCGAAATCCTCGGATTCGGGGGTATGTCCGAGGTTCACCTGGCCCGCGACGTCCGGCTCCACCGCGATGTCGCGGTCAAAGTGCTCCGCGCCGACCTGGCCCGTGATCCCAGCTTCTATCTGCGGTTCCGCCGCGAGGCGCAGAACGCCGCGGCGCTCAATCACCCGTCGATCGTGGCGGTGTACGACACCGGCGAGGCGGAAACCCCGACGGGTCCGCTGCCCTACATCGTCATGGAGTACGTCGACGGCGTCACCCTGCGCGACATCGTGCACACCGACGGCCCGCTGCCCCCGCGGCGGGCCATCGAGATCATCGCCGACGCGTGCCAGGCGCTGAACTTCAGCCACCAGAACGGCATCATCCACCGCGATGTCAAGCCGGCGAACATCATGATCAGCAACACCAATGCGGTCAAGGTGATGGACTTCGGCATCGCCCGCGCGATCGCCGACAGCGGCAACAGCGTCACGCAGACGGCGGCGGTGATCGGGACGGCCCAGTACCTGTCGCCCGAGCAGGCCCGCGGCGACACCGTCGACGCCCGCTCCGACGTCTATTCGCTGGGTTGCGTGCTCTATGAAATCCTCACGGGCGAGCCGCCTTTCACCGGTGACTCCCCGGTCGCGGTCGCGTACCAGCACGTGCGCGAGGACCCGATTCCACCGTCGCGGCGGCACGAGGGCATCTCCGCCGACCTCGACGCTGTCGTGCTCAAGGCGCTGGCCAAGAATCCGGACAACCGCTACCAGACGGCCGCCGAGATGCGCGCCGACCTGGTGCGGGTGCACAACGGCGAAACCCCCGAAGCGCCCAAGGTGCTCACCGACGCCGACCGCTCCTCGCTGCTCGCCGCGGGCGGAAACCTGCCCGGCCCCCGCACCGATCCGCTCCCGCGGCAACCCCTCCGTCGCATCGAGGACCGCAACGGCGGCTCGGTCGGTCGCTGGATCGTCGCGGTCGCGGCGCTGGCGGTGCTGACGATCGTCGTCGTCATCGCCTTCAACACCTTCGGCGGCACCACCCGCGACGTCCAGGTGCCCGACATGCGGGGCCAGGTGTCCGCCGACGCCATTGCGGCGCTGCAGAACCGCGGCTTCAAGACGCGCACGCTGCAAAAGCCCGATTCGACGATCCCGCCCGACCACGTCATCAGCACGGATCCGGGCGCCAACGCGTCGGTGAGCGCGGGCGACGAGATCACCCTCAACGTTTCGACCGGTCCCGAACAGCGCGAGGTGCCCGACGTCTCCTCGCTGAGCTACTCCGACGCGGTCAGCAAGCTCAAAGCGGCCGGGTTCGGCAAGTTCAAGCAGGCCAATTCCCCGTCGAGCCCGGAGCTGCTCGGCAAGGTGATCGGCACCAACCCTCCGGCCAACCAGACGTCGGCGATCACCAACGTGATCACCGTGATCGTCGGCTCGGGCCCGGAGACGAAACAGGTGCCCGACGTCGCGGGCCAGACCGTCGACGTCGCGCAGAAGAATCTCACGGTCTACGGCTTCACCAAGATCACCCAGGCGCAGGTGGACAGCACCCGCCCGGCGGGCGAGGTCATCGGCACCAACCCGCCCAAGGGCCAGACGGTTCCGGTGGATTCGGTGATCGAGTTGCAGGTGTCCAAGGGCAACCAGTTCACGATGCCCGACCTGAGCGGCATGTTCTGGACGGACGCCGAGCCGCGGTTACGGGCGCTGGGCTGGACCGGGGTGCTGGACAAGGGCCCCGACGTGGACGCGGGTGGCTCCCAGTCCCACCGAGTGGTGTATCAGAACCCGCCGGCCGGCACCGGGTGTAACCGCGACGGCATCATCACGCTGAAGTTCGGCCAGTAGCGGCCGGGTCGGCCGGGAAGTAGGGCTGCACGGCCGCGCGGACCTCGTTCTCGAGCCGGCGGACCAGCGTGTCGTTGCGGCCCCAGCCGCAGTACGCCAGCCAGTTCGCCAGCATCCGGTGTCCGCCCTCGGTCAGGATCGACTCCGGGTGGAACTGCACGCCGTGAATGGGCAACTCGCTGTGCCGCACGCCCATGATGACGCCGCCGCGGGTGCGCGCCGTCACCTCCAGCACCGGGGGCAGTGACTCCGGCAGTATGGTCAGCGAGTGATAGCGGGTCGCCGTGAATGGATCCGGAAGCCCTTGCAGCACACCGGCATTGGTGTGGAACACGCTGCTGGTCTTGCCGTGCAGCAGCTCGGGTGCGCGGTCCACGGTCGCGCCGAAGGCCACGCCGATGGCTTGGTGTCCCAGGCAGACCCCGAGTAGCGGGGTGCGCTCGGCGGCACACGCACCCACCAGAGCGATGGAAGCGCCCGCGCGTTCCGGCGTTCCCGGCCCGGGGCTGAGCAGCACACCGTCGAACCCCCTGGCGACGGCGGACTCGTCGGAAAGCCTGGCATCGTCGTTGCGCCACACCTCGGCCTCGACGCCCAGCTGGCCCAGGTACTGCACCAGGTTGAACACGAAGCTGTCGTAGTTGTCGACGACCAGGATCCGCACCGTCCCAGGTTACCGTCCGCGGAAACTCAGTAGCCGATGGTTCCCATGGGCTGGGCGAAATGCAGCCGGTCCGGCTCGGTGTGGCCGGCGACCTGGACGTCGGGCTTGACCTCTTCGCGGTAGCCCAGCCCGAACCGGACCACGTACTGGCGGTACAGGACGACCAGGGGAGCGGCGGCCAGAGCGGCTTGCATCGCGGCCGCGTTGCCGATCGCGGTGATCGTGTAGGGCGGACTGTAGGTGCGCCCGTTGAGCAGCAGGGTGTTGCCGACGCACCGCGGCACCGAGGTGGCGATGATGCGCTGGTCCTGCATCTGGATCGCCTCGGCGCCGGCGCTCCACATCGCATTGAGGACGGCCTCGATGTCCTGCTGGTGCACGACCAGGTCGTCGGGGGACGCATCGCGCGGGAACCGGCCGTTGGCGTCGCGTGGGGCGTCCTCCAGGGTGACCACCAGGCCCGGCCCGTGCACCGGATTCATGCCCGCCTCGACTGCCAGCTCGGCCGAGCGTCGCAGCATCGCCGCCAGCGCGCGATCCGAGGACCGTCCGTGCGCGGCGTCGATCTTGCCCGACAGCTCGTCGCGCTGGGCGTTGAGATGGTTCACCGACGACTGGGCCTCGCGGACCAGGTCCACCAACCGGGGGGCGTCGCTGCGGCGGATCTCGGCGCCGCCGGACACCCCGTGGGTGGCGGCCAGCAGCAGCCCGGCCAACAGGCACACCACCGGGACGCCGAAGCGCCACGGTGACCGCCGTCCGTCGCTCATCGGGTCTCCAATTTCCTGGTCACCGCGCCGAGTGGGTTAGTCTCGTAGCCAAGCTGTGCGTGCAGCTGCGGTCTTCATCGTTGCACCCCGTCCCGCTCACCGTCTTGTTGAGGTAATCATGCCCAAGTCCAAGGTCCGCAAGAAGAACGACTTCACCGTCAGCTCGGTCAGTCGCACGCCGGTGAAGGTGAAGGTCGGGCCGTCGAGTGTGTGGTTCGTGGCCCTGTTCGTCGGTCTCATGCTGATCGGCCTGGTCTGGCTGATGGTGTTTCAGTTAGCGGCCGTCGGCAGCCAAGCGCCCACCGCCCTTAACTGGATGGCGCAACTGGGGCCGTGGAACTACGCCATCGCGTTCGCTTTCATGATCACCGGTTTGTTGCTGACGATGCGGTGGCACTGAGCACGAGACGCGCCGGAATGAATTCATTTTTGAGTTGCTCCGTTACTGCGCCAGCAACATTCCGACCACCCAATCACACGCGTGTGATTTATCCCCACTGTTGATAGCGTCTGTGGATAACTCCATCGCCCGTGGTAGGAGGGGCTGAGGAGCGCGTGCAGCAAACGCAATGGCAGCCGCACGCGGCAGGAATCGCTGGTTGCGGGGTCGCCGGCGTTTTGATGGCTATCGCGAGTGTGACCGTAGTCACAGACCCGCCCGGGCGGGTTTTGGCGGGGATTGCCGCGGCTGGTCTGATCTTGTTTGCGGGCGCGACGTGGCGCGCGCGGCCGAAGCTGGCAATTACCGCCGACGGCCTGGTGCTCCGCGGATGGTTCCGGACGCAGGTATTACGGGCGAGCGACATCAAGATCATCCGGATCACCGAGTTCCGCCGCTACGGACGCAAAGTCCGGCTCCTCGAGGTCGAGAACGCCGACGACGGGCTGGTGCTGTTCTCCCGATGGGATCTGGGGACGGATCCGCTGGAGGTGCTCGACGCACTGACGGCGGCCGGTTACGCGGGCCCTCGCCCGCGCTGACCGGACCGCCGTAGGGCGGGGCCTAGGAGATCGTGATCGACTCGATGACGACCGGCTCGGTGGGGCGGTCGTTGGCGTCGGTGGCCGTCGTCGAGATCGCCTCGACGACGCGCTGCGACTCCGGGTCCGTCACTTCACCGAAGATGGTGTGGCGGCGATTGAGGTGGGGCGTCTTGCCCACGGTGATGAAGAACTGGGAGCCGTTGGTGCCCGGACCCGCGTTCGCCATCGCCAGCAGGTACGGCTTGTCGAATTGCAGCTCGGGGTGGAACTCGTCGGCGAACTTGTAACCGGGGCCGCCGCGGCCGGTTCCGGTCGGGTCGCCGCCCTGGATCATGAAGCCCTGAATCACCCGGTGAAAGACCGCGCCGTCGTAGAACGGACCGGAGGACCCGCCCGATGCGTTCTGGGTCGAGTACTCCTTGGTGCCCTGCGCCAGGCCGACGAAGTTCGCGACGGTCTTGGGCGCGTGGTTTCCGAACAGGGCGACTTTGATGTCGCCGCGGTTGGTGTGCAGCGTGGCGGTAGCGGTCTGAAAGGGGCTGTTGGTCACGGCATGAGAGTCTGCCATTACGCGCGGGCCCGCCTGCACCCGGTGTCGCTCCAGCCGGGCTGCCACCGAAACCGCGTCGCGCACAGAAGGGTTCCGCCGGTGTCCCTATGCTGGCAGTCTGTTCAGCACGCACAGAAAGGCGGCAGATGAGCGCGAAGGCGGATTCCCGGCTGACCCCGCGGGAGCGACTGACCCGCGGGCTGACCTACTCGACCCTGGGGCCGGTGGACGTGACACGCGGCGTCGTCGGCCTGGGTGTCCAGTCGGCGCAGTCGACCGCATCGCAGATTCGTCGCAAATACCAAGACGGGCGCCTCGCCAAGGAACTCGCGGCCGCGCAAGAGACGCTGGCCCAGGAGTTGGCGGCCGCACAGGAGGTGGTGGCGGGGCTGCCGCAGGCGCTTCAGGACGCGCGGCGCGCTCAGCGCCGGACCAGACGACCGTTGATCTTCGCCGGGGTCGCGGTCGCGGTCCTCGCCGGCGGCGCCGTCGCGTTCAGCATTGTGCGGCGCCAGGTGCGGGAGAAGCCCCAGGAGCCGCAGTCTCGGCCCCCCAGCGTCGACGTGCAGCCCCGCCCGTGATTTGTGGAGCCTAGGGGAATCGAACCCCTGACACCCGCCTTGCAAAGGCGGTGCTCTACCAACTGAGCTAAGGCCCCTCGATGTGATCGGGTGGCTGACCGGATGTGTCGTCCACCGCCACGTGCCAGACCTCGACCCCGCGTCGGTACCGCGCCACCGCCGCCACCACAGCGATCACCGTGATTGGCAGGGCGAGTCTTACGCAACGTCGTGACGGGCACATGGTTGTGGGCCTAGGAGGACTCGAACCTCCGACCTCTTCGTTATCAGCGAAGCGCTCTAACCGCCTGAGCTATAGGCCCGTACACGCGTACGGCCGAGCGACGAGATTACCGCACTCGCCGCCCCACCCCCAAAAATGCTAGTCGCGGTCGGCCAACGTCACTTCGACGCCGCCGATCAAGTCGGTGCTCAGGTTGTAGACGAAGGCGCCGATCGTGGCCATCGCGGTCAGCAACACGATGTTGACCAAGCCGATCAGCACGGCGCCGCCGAAGATGGTGCCGCTGGACACCAGTTCGCCGCTGCTGCCGCTGGTGTTGTTCAACAGGTCACCGACGTTGCTGTTCAGCTTCGACCACACACCCATGCCCCCGAGCACCAGGTACAGGAACGCCACGGCGATCATCCAGACGAAGAACAGGGCGACCGAGAGCAGCAGGGACACCTTCAGCGTGCTCCACGGATCGATCCGGCGGATCTGCATGCTGGCGCGCACCGGGCCGCGCGGTCGCCGGGACACCTGGGTGCGGCTTTCGCGCCCCTCGCGGTTTTCGGGGGCCGACGAACGGCCAGGGCCCTGCTGGCCCGACGGCTCGCCGGTTCGGTCGGGGGGCGTCTTGCGCTGCGGGCCCCGCGGGGTCGGGCCGGAAAGGTCCGGCAACTCGCTGGCGTAGGCCTCCGCGGGCGGCCCGTCGGCGCGGCCCGCGGGAGCGTCCGTGTCGTGAGGCGGGATCTTGCCCTGTGGGGGCGCGCCGGCGCCCGGCGCCGCGGTGCCGGAGATGAACCGGTTGAGCCGGGCCTCGACTCCCGTCGGCGGTGCAGACGGCCGCGCCTCGGTGGGGGGCTCGTTCTGGCGCTGGGGTGCCTGCGGGGGCCGGGCCCCGCCACGCTGCTGCCACGGCGGTGAATCACCGGCGTCCGCGGCCCGGCCGGCCTGTGCTGGCGGAGTCGCGCGGTGTATACCGGCGCGCTCGGCCGAACCATCCCCATTAAGGCCGTCGCCCTTTTTGGGGGCGCCCGGCTCGTTCGGTGAGGTCACCCCGACTCCTTACATCTCCTACCAGGGCCGCGCGGGCGAAGGCAGTCGCATTTTGTCTGGTCGGGCCGAGTCTAATTGCCCGGCTGTGGCCCGGACCGCCCGGATTGTCACCGATCAGCCGTCGGACTCTGTGTCGCCTTCCGCTTCCTCGACGACTTCGTCCGCGTTTTCCTCGGCGTTGCGCGCGATGGCCAGCAGCGTGTTGTCCTCGCCCAGGTTCATCAACCGCACGCCCTTGGTCTGTCGTCCGGCCTTGCGGACCTGGCGCGCGGCGGTGCGAATCACGCCGCCTCCGGAGGTGATGGCGTAGAGCTCGCTGTCGTCGTCGACGATCAGTGCGCCCACCAGCTTGCCGCGCCGACGGTCATACATCACGGTGAGCACGCCCTTGCCGCCGCGCCCCTGCACCGGGTACTCCTCGATCGCGGTGCGCTTGGCGTAGCCACCCGACGTCGCCACCAAAAGGTACGTACCTTCACGAATCACGTTGAGCGACAACAGATAATCGTCGGTGTTGAACCGCATGCCCTGCACGCCGGAGGTGGCGCGCCCCATCGGGCGCAGTGCCTCATCGGTCGCCGAGAACCGGATCGATTGACCGTTGGCCGACACCAGCAGCAGGTCGTCATCCGACGAGCACAGCACCGCGCCGACGAGCTCGTCGCTGTCGCGCAGGTTGATCGCCACGATCCCGCCCGACCGGTTGGAGTCGAAGTCGGTCAGCTTGGTCTTCTTGACCAGGCCGTTGCGGGTCGCCAGCACCAGGTACGGGGCGTCCTCGTAGCCGCGGATCTGGATGACCTGGGCGATGCGCTCCTCGGGCTGGAAGGCCAGAAGGTTGGCGACGTGCTGGCCGCGCGCCGTCCGGGACGCCTCGGGCAGTTCGTACGCCTTGGCGCGATAGACCCGGCCCTGCGTGGTGAAGAACAAGATCCAGTCGTGCGTGGAGCTGACGAAGAAGTGTCGCACGATGTCGTCCTGCTTGAGGCCGGCGCCCTGCACGCCCTTGCCGCCGCGTTTCTGGCTGCGGTAGAGGTCGGACTTGGTTCGCTTGGCATAGCCGGTCTCAGTGATGGTGACGACGACCTCTTCGCGGGCGATCAGGTCCTCGTCGTTGACGTCACCGTCGGCCGCGATGATCCGGGTACGACGGTCGTCGCCGTGCTTGTCAACGATCTCGGCGAGCTCGTCGTGAACGATCGCGCGCTGCCGTTCCGGCTTGGCCAGGATGTCTTCCAGGTCGGCGATCTCGGCTTCGATCTTGGCCAGGTCGTCGATGATGCGCTGGCGCTCCAGGGCCGCCAGCCGCCGCAGCTGCATATCGAGGATGGCCTGGGCCTGGATCTCGTCGATATCGAGCAGCTCGATCAGCCCGGCCCGGGCGATATCGACGGTTTCCGACGCCCGGATCAGGGCGATGACTTCGTCGAGCGCGTCGAGCGCCTTGACCAGGCCGCGCAGGATGTGGGCGCGTTCGTTGGCCTTGCGCAGCCGGTAGGTGGTGCGCCGGACGATGACGTCGAGCTGGTGCGCGACGTAGTAGCGGATCATCTGGTCGAGCCGCAACGTGCGCGGCACCCCGTCGACGATCGACAACATATTCGCGCCGAAGCTGGTCTGCAGCTGGGTGTGCTTGTAGAGGTTGTTCAGCACCACCTTGGCCACCGCGTCGCGCTTGATTTCGACGACGATGCGCAGGCCGACCCGATCGCTGGATTGGTCCTCGATGTTGGCGATGCCGGTAAGCCGGCCGTCGCGGACCTGCTCGGCGATCGAGGTGATGAAGTTGTCGTGGTTGACCTGATAGGGCAACTCGGTGATGACGATCGAGGTGCGGCCCCGCGAATCTTCTTCTATCTCAACGACTCCGCGCATCCGGATCGATCCGCGACCGGTGGTGTAGGCATCGTGGATGCCCTGCGACCCGACGATCAGACCGTGGGTGGGGAAGTCGGGGCCCTTGACCCGCTCGCAGACTGCGGCCAGGGTGGCTTCTTCATCGGCCTCGTGGTTGTCCAGGCACCAGTAGACGGCTTCGGCCAACTCGCGCAGGTTGTGCGGTGGGATGTTGGTCGCCATGCCGACCGCGATGCCGCCGGAGCCATTCGCCAACAGGTTGGGGAACCGGCTGGGCAGCACCGTCGGCTCCTGCACCCGACCGTCATAGTTTGGAATGAAATCGACTGTCTCCTCGTCGATTTCACGCAGCATCTCCATGGCCAGCGGGGTCAGCCGCGCCTCGGTGTATCTCATCGCGGCCGGCGGGTCGTTGCCCGGGGAACCGAAGTTGCCCTGGCCGTCGACCAGGGGGTACCGCAGTGACCACGGCTGGGCCATGCGCACCAAGGTGTCGTAGATGGACGCGTCACCGTGAGGGTGATAGTTGCCCATCGTCTCAGCGACCGAGCGGGCCGACTTGGCGTGGCTGCGGTCCGGGCGGAAGCCCGAGTCGTACATGGCATACAACACGCGGCGGTGCACCGGTTTGAGGCCGTCGCGGACCTCGGGCAATGCGCGCCCGACGATCACGCTCATCGCATAGTCGATGTAGCTGCGCTGCATCTCCTGCTGGATGTCAACAGGTTCGATGCGGTCGCCGGCCTCGTCGCCCGGTGGCAGCGTGGTGTCAGTCATCTAGTCCCCTTTGTGGGTTGGCGTGCCCGACGAGTCGGTCAGACATCCAGGAAGCGAACGTCTTTGGCGTTGCGGGTGATAAAGCTGCGGCGGGCATCGACGTCTTCGCCCATCAGGATGGAGAACAACTCGTCGGCGGCCGCGGCGTCGTCGAGCGTGACTTGACGCAGCACCCGCACCGACGGGTCCATCGTGGTTTCCCACAACTCTTTGGCGTCCATCTCGCCCAGACCCTTGTACCGCTGAATGCCGTCCTCTTTGTTGATCTTCTTGCCCGACTTGAGCCCCGCCTCGAGTAGGCCGTCGCGCTCACGGTCGGAGTAGGCGAACTCCGGATCGGTGCGCTGCCACTTCAACTTGTACAGCGGCGGCTGCGCCAAGAACACGTGTCCGTTCTCGATCAATGGCCGCATGAACCGGAACAACAGGGTCAGCAGCAGCGTCGAGATGTGCTGGCCGTCCACGTCGGCGTCGGCCATCAGCACGATCTTGTGGTAGCGCAGCTTGGTGAGGTCGAATTCGTCGTGAATCCCGGTACCCAGCGCGGTGATGATCGCCTGGACTTCGGTGTTCTTCAGCACCCGGTCGATGCGGGCCTTCTCGACGTTGATGATCTTGCCGCGCAACGGGAGGATCGCCTGGAACATAGAATCGCGACCGCTTTTCGCCGAGCCGCCGGCCGAATCACCCTCCACCACATACAGTTCCGACTTGCGCGGGTCAGTGGAGCGGCAGTCGGCCAGCTTCCCGGGCAGCCCGCCTAAGTCGGTGGCGCTCTTGCGGCGAACCAGTTCGCGCGCCTTGCGCGCCGCAATCCGGGCCTGTGCGGACGAAACTGCCTTGTTCACAACGGTTTTCGCCTCAGACGGGTTGGCCTCGAACCAGTGCGTCAGCTGTTCGTTGCACACCCTCTGCACGAACGACTTGACCTCGGTGTTGCCCAGTTTGGTCTTGGTCTGGCCCTCGAACTGCGGCTCGGCCACCTTGACCGAGATGACCGCAGCCAAGCCTTCCCGGATGTCGTCGCCGGTGAGGTTGGGATCCTTCTCCTTGAGCAGCTTCTTGTCTTTGGCGTATTTGTTCACCACCGAGGTCAGCGCGCTGCGGAAGCCCTCTTCGTGGGTTCCGCCCTCGTGCGTGTTGATGGTGTTCGCGAACGTGTGCACCGACTCCGAGTAGCCGCCGTTCCACTGCATGGCGATCTCGACTTCGTGGCCCGGGCCCTTTCCGTCGAAGTCGATCACGCTCTGCTGGATCGGGCTCTTGGTGCGGTTGATGTGCTTGACGAAGTCGACCAGCCCACCCGGGTAGTGGAACGTGCGGTGCTTGACCTTGTGCGGCGCAGTCGATTCCGCCGCCTTCTCCTCGGCGGACTTGGGCGCCTCCGCGGTGTCGCTCACCACCTCATCGACGACCTCGTCCTGCTCGACTCGTTCGTCGGTAAGGTTGATCGTGAGGCCCTTGTTCAGGAACGCCATCTCCTGCAGACGCCGCGCCACGGTCTCGAAGTCGTACTGGGTGGTTTCGAAGATCTCCGGATCGGCCCAGAACCGGATGGTGGTCCCTGTCTTCTTCGTCGCCTCGCCCTGCTTGAGGGTGCCGGGCACGGCGCGGTCGTAATACTGAAACCACTCGTGCCCGTCGCGCTTGATGTTGACTTCCAGGCGGGTGGAGAGCGCGTTGACCACCGACACCCCGACCCCGTGCAGCCCGCCGCTGACGGTGTAGCCGCTGTTCTCGCCGCCGAACTTGCCGCCGGCGTGCAGCTGGGTCATCACCACGTCGACGGTGGGGGCACCGGTGGCGTGCATCGCCACTGGAATGCCGCGCCCGTCGTCGGCGACCTCCACACTGCCGTCGTCGAGGAGCCGCACGTCAACCCGGGTGGCGTAGCCGGCCATCGCCTCATCCACCGAGTTGTCGACCACCTCCCAGATGAGGTGGTGCAGACCACGCTCACCGGTGGACCCGATGTACATGCCGGGGCGTTTGCGGACCGCTTCCAGCCCTTCGAGCACGGTGATCGCTGAAGCGCCGTATTCGTCTTGCGCCTTCTTCTTCTGGGCAGCCACGGTCGGAATGCTCTCCTTGGGGTTTCATGCGGGCGGTTCCAGTCACCGCGTCAGTCGCATTCCGTCAGTCTACCGTGATGGGCCGTCCGTACCGATTCTCCGGGCGCGTTTCTACCCAGCTAACTGCGCCGTGCGGGCAATTTCTCTATTCCCGCCGCGTCCCGACGTGCGTCCAGGCGGTTCATGTCGTCCTAGCGGCTTTGAGCGGCCTGTTGATAAAGGCCGGTCTGGGGATCGTTGGTGCCGGTCGACGACCTACCCGTAAGTGTCGCGGGGGCCTCGGCCGGGGATATGACGCGGACCCTTGCGCCACGACGGCGCGGCCGGCCCGGTGATCTTGAGCGACGTCACCACGCCGTTGCCGACCGCCGCGGCGATCTTCGCCAGCAGTTGTGCCTGGATCATCCGCAACTGGGTGGCCCACGCCGTCGATTCGGCCGCCACGCTCAGCACACCGTCGCTCAACGCGGTCGGTGTCGCATGGTCGGCGATCTGCGCCCCCACCACCGTGGACCAGTTGCCCAGCACCGTGCCTTCGGCGACCTGCGCCGACCAACCGCGCTTCTTGGCCAAGTCACGCGCCAGCCTGCCCAGCGGCTGGGGATCACGGGCGTCGGGCCCCGGGCCCGACCAGCTGCGCCGCTGGCCCGCCACCCGCCGGGTGGCCGATGGCACCGACCGCCCACGGCCCGCGTCCTTTCCCTGGGCGCGCGCCGCCGCGCGCGCCTCCTCGAGCGTGCGCCGGACCAGGTCCATCCCACGCGCCAAAGCCGGGTCCGCCGCCCCGGCTGATTGTTGTTCGTCGCCCGTCATGACCGCACCGCCGAGACGCGCCCCAGGTCGTCGTCCCGCAATTCGATGTCCACCTGCCTGGCGGACCAGCCCGCCGGGATGTCTTCTGCCACCGCCGCGGTGACCAAAACCTGTTCCGCCGACTCCGCGACCGTCGCCAACGCCTGCCGCCGCGCGGCGTCGAGTTCGGCGAACACGTCATCCAACAACAACACGGGTTCACTCCCGTCGGCCCGCAAGAGCTCGTACGACGCCAGCCGCAACGCCACCGCGAATGACCATGATTCCCCATGGCTGGCAAAGCCTTTCGCGGGTTGCTCACCCAACCACAGTTCAAGGTCGTCACGATGCGGGCCCACCAGGCACATACCGCGTTCCAGTTCGGCGTCGCGGCGTTCGGCCAGCGCGGACAGCATCGCGGCCTCAAGAAATTCGCGAGAATTGGCGCCCTCGTCTACCTCCGCCGGCGCGCCCAGACTGGTCCGGTAGGCGATCGACGCCGGCCGGGACGCCGGTGCCAGCAGCTGATAGGCCTTCTCCACCTCGGGTGCCAACTGGTTGACCAGGTCGATGCGCGCCGCCATCAACTCGGCCCCGTATTCGGCCAACCGGCTGTCCCACACATCGAGGGTGTCCAGGGCGCTTCTGTCACCGCGATGCCGTATCCCGGAGGCGGATTTCAACAGGGCGGTGCGTTGCCGCAGAACTTTCTCGTAATCGGTACGCACCGCGGCCACCGCGGGCCGCCGCACCGTGGCCAAGTCATCGAGATACCGGCGCCGTTCCGCGGGATCCCCGCGCACCAACGCCAAGTCTTCCGGGGCGAAAAGCACGGCGCGCAAAACACCGATCACCTCACGCGTGCTGCGCACCGGTGACCGGTTCAACCGGGCCTTGTTCGCTCGCCCCGCGGCGATCTCCAGATCGATCGCACATTCCCTGCCCTCGTTCACCACGATTGTCGAGACCACAGCCCGGTCGGCCCCCGTCCGGATCAGTGGTGTGTCCGTGCCTACCCGATGGGATCCCAAGGTCGTCGAAAACCAGAGTGCCTCAATGAGATTCGTTTTACCGAACCCGTTGGAACCGACGAACACCGTCCGGCCCGGCTCCAATTCGAGGTCGGCGTGCGCCCAGGACCGAAAATCGCGCAGTCCCAAATGCCGGACGTACACCTATCCGGGCAACCGAACTGGCATCAACAGGTAGACGTAATCCGTCGGCAGGGCCGCGAAGGGGCCGTTCCCGCTGGGCGAACTGTCGTCACCGGACGCCGGCCGCAGCAGTGCCGGTTTGCCCGGGGTGGTGAAACCGAACGACACCCGCTCCGAATGGACCGCCGCGAGCCCGTCGGTCAGATACGTCGGGTTGAACGCGATCGTCAACGGCTCGCCGACGAAATCGACGGCAAGGTCTTCCTCGGCCCGGCCGACGTCGTCGGCACCCGCGGACAACCGCAGCGAGCCCTCGGAGAATTCCATCCGCACCTGTGCACCGCGATCGGCCACCAACGCCACCAACTTGATCGCCTCCGTCAGCTCGGCCACGTTGATGGTGGCCACCGCCGTGTGCTCGGCCGGCAAGAGTTGCCGAAACTTCGGGAACTCCGCATCCAGAAGGCGCGTCGTGCTCCGTTTCCCGTTGCCGCTGATCCCGAGCAGCCCGTCCTTGCCCACGCCGCTGCCGGCGCCCAGCGACAACCGAACCTCGGAACCGTCGGCGCCCGCCCTGGCGGCCTCGGCCAACGTTTTCGCGGGTACCAAGACCGCCGCTTCGATGTCGGGCGACGATGCCGACCAGGTCAGCTCGCGCACCGCCAGCCGGAACCGATCGGTGGCCGCCAAAACCACCGTGTTACCGGAGATCTCGACCCGAATCCCGGTCAACATCGGCAATGTGTCGTCCCGGCCGGCGGCGACGGCCACCTGGCTGATGGCTTCAGCGAAGAGATCGGCGGGCAGCGACCCGGTCTCCTCCGGTAGCGCCGGCAGCGTCGGATAATCCTCGACCGCCATGGTCGGGAGCGAGAATCTGGCGCTGCCGCAGTTCAGCGCGACCCGATTACCGTCGACGTAGAAGTCGACCGGCTTGTTGGGCAACGCCCGGGTGATGTCGGACAACAACCGGCCCGATACCAAAACGCTTCCGGGAGAAGCTATTTCGGCTGCAACCTGCGCTTCGGCGGAAACCTCGTAGTCGAACCCGGAGATCGTCAGCCCTTCGTCGGTGCCGGATAACAGCACTCCCGACAGCACCGGCACCGCCGGCCGAGTCGGCAGATTCTTCGCCACCCACGAGACCGCATCCGCGAAGGACTCCCGCACCAAACGAAACTTCAAGTCGCTGAAGCCAGCTCTCGTCGTCGCCGCGTCCATAGCGTCCCTTCACCTACCGAGCGTTCAAAAGTCCAGTGGCTAGCTTCCCCCCGCTAGCACGGGGTTCCGCCGCGAACGCCACTGACACGTCATGCCAACAACGACCGCAACGGCAGTCGAAGAACAACCGTAGATCGTCGGAGGCCATCTTGAAAGCTAATCGCTAAGCCCGACAAGGCGGGTTATCGGCGGGCGCGGAACCTGACGTCCCCAAAGCTGTATTTCAAAGAAGAAACGACGAAGAGATCTCAGTACTAGTAATAAGCGCTGTGCATTCTGGGGACAGCTGTGGCTCGGTCCAGCTAGGGCCGCGATCGGGCTGTGGATGACAAGGTGCACAACTGTGGGTCGGGTGTTGGGTGGTTGGGGACGAAGCGCGGTTGTGCACGCAGCGCCGGTTACTACACGGCTGTTTCATTGCGTTGTGCACAGTCCTGCGCACAAGCTCTGACTGTGGCGCGTGTGACAGGCGTGCGAGAAGTTTTTTGAAATTACTTGCCGGGCCGGGGCTCAGAGGAGCCTGGCGTCAGCGCTTGGAGCGCTGGCGGATGCGAGTGGTGAGCTCCTTGACGTGATCGAAGACCTCACGTCGCTCTGCCATCTCGGACAAAATCTTGCGTTGGGCATACATGACGGTGGTGTGGTCACGCCCGAATGCCTGCCCGATTTTGGGCAACGACAGGTCGGTGAGCTCGCGACACAGGTACATGGCGATCTGGCGGGACTGCGCGAGCGCCCGCGTCTTACCGGGGCCGCGCAGTTCTTCCACGGTGGTATCGAAGTACTCGGCCGTGGCCGCCATGATGGTGGCCGCGCTGATCTGCATGGTGCTCGCGTCGGCGATGAGGTCACGTAGCACGATCTCGGCCAGGGCCTTGTCGATCGGAGTCTTGTTCAACGAGGCGAACGCGGTCACCCGGATCAGGGCACCCTCGAGTTCGCGGATGTTGCGTTCGATGCTGCTGGCGATGAGTTCCAACACGTCGTCGGGGACCGCCAGGCGTTCCATCTGCGCCTTCTTGCGCAAGATCGCGATCCGGGTCTCGAGCTCGGGCGGCTGGACGTCGGTGATCAAGCCCCATTCGAACCGGGTGCGCAACCGGTCTTCGAGCGTGGCCAGCTGCTTGGGGGGCCGGTCGGAGGAGATGACGATCTGCTTGTTGGCGTTATGCAGCGTATTGAAGGTGTGGAAGAACTCCTCCTGAATACCTTCCTTGCCCTCGATGAACTGAATGTCGTCCACCAGCAACACGTCGACATCGCGATAGCTGCGCTTGAAGGCGACCTTGCGGTCGTCGCGCAGCGAGTTGATGAAGTCGTTGGTGAATTCCTCGGTGGAGACGTACTTGACGCGCATGCCCGGGAAGAGTCGTTGCGCGTAGTTGCCGGCGGCGTGCAACAGGTGGGTCTTGCCCAGACCGGATTCGCCCCAGATGAACAGCGGGTTGTAGGCGCGCGCCGGCGCTTCGGCGATGGCCAGGGCCGCGGCGTGCGCGAAACGGTTGGACGCCCCGATGACGAACGTGTCGAAGGTGTAGCGCCGGTTGAGGCTGGTGCCTCCGGCGACGGCCGGGTCCGCGGGATGCGGGCGCTCGGTGAAGTAGTTCGGCCAACTTTGCGGACTGTCGGCGGCTTCACCGCCCTCGTCGGCGTCGTCGGTCTCACCGGTGTCGTCGTCGGGAATCGGCGCTTCGGTTTGCAGGAACGGGTCGGCTTGCGCAAGCACAACGTCGTCGGTGTTGTCGTCGGGCGGCGCGATGCGCACCCCGAGTTGGATCTGTTGTCCGAGCCGGCGGCTGAGGGCGTCGGTGATGGGCGTGCGCAGATGACGTTCGATCTCGTTTTGAACGAAACTGCTGGGCACCGACAACAGCGCGAACCCCTCGACGATGGTCAACGGCTGGACGAGGTTGAGCCAGGCTCGCTGCTGGGGGGTGAGGGGAGTGATGAGGGTGGTGCGGTTGGCGGCGAGCCCGTCCGGGACGGATTCACCGTTGAGCTCGGACACGACCGCGTTCCACACGGTGGTGAAACTTGAACCGGGGTCATCGGTCAACGACGCATCCCCCTGGTTCTCGAGCATCCCGGGTCGAAGTACAACCACGCTTGGCGACAAAGCAACTGTCCACATAGTTATACACAGGTGTGGACAGGATGAGCGTATGCGAACCACAACCTACCGGCGACGGCTCGCGATCTCCGTGCTGGAAGAAAACCATGAAGGCCGTCTAGGCAGCTAGTCGATCCACCATCCTCGCATCGTTGTCAAACGTCGTCGCAGTCTAAAACGACACTGGCAGAAGCTAACAGTTTTCCGTGCGGCTGCCAACCGTTCTGCTGCATTCCAATCGGGTTGTTTAGGGTCCGGTGGGCCTGGTTTGACTCGACGCCGATGTGATGCCCGACGGGGGCCGGGCGGCCGCTGCGATGTTTTGCGCCGGGATCGAGCGGGTGCGTTGGGGCAGGCGAGGTTTGACCAGGCGAAGCGCGGTCAGTACCCTCAAACAGTCGCCCGAAAGTCGGCGATGCGGCTGCGACCCAGGTCCGCCTGGGGACCGCGCCGGCCAGCAGCAAGCAAGATTACCTCCGACCGGCCTGCAGACGAGCGAGCGCGTGGCCGGCCGGATGGAAATGCGAGACACAACGAGGAGAACGTCGTGGCCAAGGGCAAGCGGACCTTCCAGCCGAACAACCGGCGCCGAGCCCGCGTGCACGGCTTCCGGCTGCGCATGCGTACCCGCGCCGGACGCTCGATTGTGTCGAGCCGGCGCCGTAAGGGTCGCCGCGCGCTATCTGCCTGATCGCAACGCCGGGTTTTTCCGCGGTGCTTTCCGCACGCAACCGCATGAGGCGGTCAACGGAGTTTGACGCGACGGTGAAGCGCGGAAGTCGCGCGGCGCAGCCCGATGTCATCGTGCATCTCCGGCATGCGGACGACGACGAGGGAGCAACCGGTCCCCGCGTCGGACTGATCGTCGGGAAGTCCGTGGGTTCGGCCGTCGAACGCCACCGGGTGTCGCGTCGGCTCCGCCATGTGGCGCGATCCGTTCTGGGTGAGCTCCACGATTGTGACCGGATGGTGATCCGGGCGTTGCCCGGGAGCCGGACCGCATCGTCGGCGCGGTTGGAGCAGGAGCTGCGCCGGGGATTACGCCGCGCGCTCGAGTCGGCGGGACGGGAGCGGTGAGCGCGCGGCTCGTCCAGTCGGTGGGCGCGATGGCCGTGCGCGGCGCGGTTTACGTGATCCAGCTGTACCGGCACATGGTCTCGCCATTGCGGCCGGCGACATGTCGTTTCGTCCCGACGTGCAGCCAGTATGCGGTCGAGGCGCTGACCGAGTACGGCTTGTTGCGGGGGAGTTGGTTGGCTGTGGTCAGGCTCGCCAAGTGCGGACCATGGCATGCGGGCGGATGGGATCCGATACCGGAACGCCCGGGATGCCAAGTGAACTTCGAAGATGCCAGCGACGCGTGGGCCAGCCCGGCGGCGCGAGGGGAGAGTGGAACTCTTGTTTGATTTCTTTAGCCTCGACTTCGTCTATTACCCGGTGTCGTGGATCATGTGGGCCTGGTACAAGCTGTTCGCTTCGATGTTGGGTCCGTCGAACTTCTTCGCGTGGGCCCTCGCGGTGATGTTCCTCGTCTTCAGCCTGCGGGCGTTGTTGTACAAGCCCTTCGTGCGGCAGATCCGGACCACCCGCCAAATGCAGGAACTGCAACCGCAAATCAAGGCGCTGCAGAAGAAGTACGGCAAGGACCGCCAACGGATGGCGCTGGAGATGCAGAAGCTGCAACGCGAGCACGGGTTCAACCCGATCCTCGGGTGCCTGCCGATGCTCGCGCAGATCCCGGTGTTCCTCGGCTTGTATCACGTGTTGCGGTCGTTCAACCGAACCACGGGCGGCTTCGGGCAGCCCCACTTGTCGGTCGCCCAGAACCGCCTCACCGGGAACTACGTCTTCAGCCCGACCGACGTCGGGCACTTCCTGGACGCCAACCTGTTCGGCGCACCGATCGGCGCATTCATGACGCAACGCACCGGGTTGGACGCCTTCACGCACTTCAGCCGGCCCGCGGTCATCGCGGTCGGGGCACCGGTGATGATCCTGGCCGGCATAGCGACGTACTTCAACAGCCGGGCATCGGTGGCGCGGCAGAGCCCGGAAGCCGCCGCGAATCCGCAGACGGCGATGATGAATAAGCTCGCGCTGTACGTGTTTCCGCTCGGTGTCGTCGTCGGCGGCCCGTTCCTTCCGCTGGCGATCATCCTGTACTGGTTCGCGAACAACATTTGGACGTTCGGCCAGCAGCACTACGTGTTCGGGATGATCGAAAAAGAAGACGAGGCCAAGAAGCAGGAAGCGCTGCAGCGACGCGCGGCCAATGCACCGGCGCCGGGGGCCAAACCGAAGCGCAACCCCAAGGCTGGGCAGCCCGGTGGGAACGGATCGGCAACGGCCGGGGAGGGGGAGGCCGAGTCGGACGCCCCCGATGGGGAGGCACCGGCAGGCAGGCCCCAGGCGGCGAAGCCGGATGCAGGCGGCCAAGACGGTGGGGCGGTGAACCGCACCCCGCGGCCGGGGGCGCGCCCCAAGAAACGTAAACGCTGACAACGGAGACATAGCCGGACCGGGCGGTGCGACCCGGTTGGCGGGACCCGCGGATGAGGGAGAGAAAGACATGACCGACGCAGACACCACCACCGAACGTGACGTGGACACCGAGCTGGACGCAGAGCGGCCGTCCGAGAGTGGCGCAGAGGCGGACGCCGACGAGTTCGACGACCAGGAAGAGCGCTTGGTGGCCGAGGGCGAAATCGCCGGCGACTACTTGGAGGAGCTGCTGGACCTGCTGGACTTCGACGGCGACATCGATCTGGACGTCGAGGGCAACCGGGCGGTGGTGAGCATCGACGGCAGCAACGACTTGAACAAGTTGGTAGGGCGCGGCGGCGAGGTGCTCGACGCGCTACAGGAGCTGACCCGACTGGCAGTCCACCAGAAGACCGGTGTGCGGAGCCGCCTGATGCTCGACATCGCGAGCTGGCGTCGGCGGCGCCGCGACGAGCTGGCGGCCCTGGGTGACAAGGTGGCGCGACGGGTGTTGGAGTCCGGCGAGCGTGAGGAGCTGGCGCCGATGACGCCGTTCGAGCGCAAGATCGTCCACGACGCGGTCGCTGCGGTGCCTGGTGTGCACAGCGAAAGCGAGGGCGTGGAGCCCGCGCGGCGGGTCGTCGTGCTGCACGACTAGCGAGTTACAGCGGTGTAGTTCCCACGCCGAGGCCAGTGTGCGTCAGGCGAGCGAAGGATGTTTCACGTGAAACATGGCGGGCCCGGCGATCCTCCAGCTGGCGCGCCGGCGTCTCCGGACCCCGCCATGCCGGAAGCCGCCGCGACGATCTTCGGTCCGAGAACCGACCTCGCGTGCCGGTACGGGGAGTTGTTGGCCGGGCCTGGGGTGGAACGTGGACTGCTCGGTCCGCGCGAAGTGGGTCGTATCTGGGACCGGCATCTCCTCAACAGCGCGGCGGTGGCCGAGCTGCTGGATGAGGGGGAGCGGGTGATCGACATCGGGAGCGGCGCCGGGTTGCCCGGCATCCCGTTGGCCCTCGCGCGACCCGACCTCGAGATGGTGCTCCTCGAACCGCTGCTGCGCCGCAGCGAATTTCTCAGCGAGGTCGTCGACCAACTAGGGTTAGCCGTCGAAGTGGTCCGCGGCCGTGCCGAGGAACTGTGGGTACGTCACCAGTTCGGGGAAAGGGATGCGGCGGTGTCGCGAGCGGTTGCGTCGTTGGACAAGTTGACGAAGTGGAGCATGCCATTGCTTCGGCCGGGCGGGCGCATGCTGGCGATCAAAGGCGAGCGCGGCCGCGAGGAAGTTGAACAGTACCGGCGTGTGATGGCAGCATCGGGCGCCGTTGATGCCAGGGTGGTGACATGTGGCGCGACCTATTTGCGTCCCCCCGCAACCGTAGTTATAGCCCGACGCGGAAAGCAGCCGCGCCACCAGCCGGCACGGACCGGGAAGGCCGGGAACCAATGACGAGTCCGGGAGATCAGCCGAGCGCGCCGGCGTCGACTTCGACCGCGGCGCACATCCCGTCGCCCGGCGCACCCGACGCCGCACCGCCACCTATGCCGATCGTCGATCCCGCAGCGAATGTTTCACGTGAAACAGCGGACGAATTCGATACGCCGATCGGCGCCGCGGCGGAACGGGCGATGCGGGTTTTGCACACCACCTATCCGCCCCTGCGTCGGCCGAGGCACCGCCGGGTGCTGACGGTGGCCAATCAGAAGGGCGGCGTCGGCAAGACCACCACCGCGGTGAACCTCGCCGCCGCCCTCGCGCTTCAGGGACTCAAGACGTTGGTCATCGACCTCGACCCACAGGGCAACGCGAGCACGGCGCTCGGAATCACCGACCGGCAGTCGGGCACGCCCTCGTCGTACGAAGTCCTCATCGGCGAGGTCGCGGTCAAGGACGCGCTGCGGCGCAGCCCGCACAACGAACGCCTGTTCTGCGTCCCGGCCACCATCGACTTGGCGGGCGCCGAGATCGAATTGGTGAGCATGGTCGCCCGTGAAAACCGGTTGCGGACCGCCCTGGCCGACCTCGACGACCTCGACTTCGATTACGTCTTCATCGACTGCCCACCGTCTTTGGGGTTGCTGACGATCAACGCACTCGTCGCCGCGCCGGAGGTGATGATCCCGATCCAGTGCGAGTATTACGCGCTCGAGGGCGTGTCACAGCTGATGCGCAACATCGAGATGGTCAAGGCGCACCTCAATCCGCGGCTCGACGTGACCACCGTCATCCTCACCATGTACGACGGCCGGACCAAGCTCGCCGACCAGGTGGCCGAAGAGGTGCGCCGATACTTCGGAACCAAGGTGCTGCGGACGGTGATCCCACGCAGCGTCAAGGTCTCCGAGGCACCCGGGTACAGCATGACGATCATCGATTACGACCCCGGTTCGCGCGGGGCGATGAGCTACCTCGACGCGAGTCGCGAACTCGCCGAACGTGATTGACCACCATCCGTGAAGGGACGACCATGACGCAGCCGTTACGCAAGAAGGGCGGCCTCGGCCGGGGCCAGGTCCGGTCCCGGTCCGCCGATCAAGACGTCCGCTGCGGCGTCGCCCATCCGCGGACCGAGGGTC